>CAZGPW010000302.1:0-4610 GCA_964527535.1 uncultured Bacteroidales bacterium | reverse complement strand
TAATACCAAGTTGCGTTCAAACCTGTCTGGCGCCAGGCAAGTTTACAATATTCAATATTATTATTGATTTAATTGACATTTTTAAGAGATTGAATATCTGTATTATACCGATGATGTTCAATGTAATTTGCATAATTGAACACATATCGGTATAAAGCATTAAAATGACCAAAAACTCCTAAATCATATAATTTTTATTTATATTTTTTCTTTTATATTATTTGTTTTTAATATTATATATAAAGATTTCAACAAGAGGATGGTTAATAACAGACATTATTAGCTTATAAACAGTTGCGTGTTGATAAGTTTTAATAAAATTTTGTTAATACAATAATATCTATTATATTTGTCAGAAATAAAGATTATTAGTAGCAGGTAGTTATAATTTGTAACAAGTTCCAAAAAAGGACAATAACGATTAAATGCGTTATACATGCATGTAAAGCAAAACATAAAATTAACATTTTTGCAAGCATTTCTGGTAATACTGTTAATGATCTCAGTTAATCTTGCTTATTCCCAAACAACCTATTATTCCCGTATTAACGGCAGTTGGACAGATCCATCAACGTGGAGCACAACAGCTTGTGGTGGGGCGGCTGCTTCAACGACACCCGGGGCATCTGATAATGTAATCATTTGCAGTGGTAATACAGTAACGCTTAACGCAAACAGTACCATAGTAGATGTGCAGATAAATGCCGGTAGCACATTAGACATTGGAAATAGGGTAATAACGCTGAATGGAGATTTGACAATTGACGGATACGTAATTGGTCAAAACGGAACCTTCATTATGAATAACAATAGTGATATCAGTGGAACAGGAACTATTAAGAGTTTAAACAATGCCAGTTTTACAGTAAATGCAGATATCACTATTACATCCACAGATTTATTGATTTTTAGTGACAATAATATCAATCCAACAATTATAGAGATTAATAACGATGCATCAATTACTAACAGCGGGCAGGTTACCGTTATAGGGGATATAGTGGGAGGAAACGCCGGCTCTTCATGGATAAACGCAGCGAATTCAACATTAACACTGTATGATAATATTTTCAGCGCAAAAGGAACCTTGTATGCATCCGCCAACGGAAATACGATTGAATACTATGGTTCAGATGTGGTTCAGGATATTAAAACACCAGACGGTTCAACATATTACAACCTGCTCATTTCCGGTTCTGAAGAAAAAGAACAGCAGGCAGACATTATCATCAAAGGAGATTTTACCATAAATTCCGGGACATATGACTGCAACAACCATGATATTGATCTGAAAGGAGACTGGTACAACCAGGGAACGTTTTCATACGGAACTGGAAAAGTCTCGTTTTCGGGAACATCAGATCAATCATTATCGAATATTGCAGGACAGACATTTTATGATTTAACCATCAACAAAACATCAGGCGCTGTGTTATTAAATGATAACGTTACTGTTAATGAGACCCTTACCATGACACAAGGTAATATTAACAGCGGTGATGATAAAATTACGGTTGGTACCTCATCAACTGACTATGGCACATTATCACATTCATCAGGGCAGGTGATAGGTAAGTACGAAAAATGGATTACAAGTGATGATCACAGTAACGTAAAGCAGCTTTTTCCAGTGGGTACTGCTTCATATTGCCGTCCTGCCGAGCCAACTTTCATCACCTTTAACGCAAGTGGAGAGGAAGGATCCGTTGTTGCAGAATTTGTAGCAGAGGCACCAGGAAATGCCGGATTAGCTTTACAAGACCCTCCACAAACTGATCCGGACTCTGTTTTCAATACCTTTAATGATGGCTATTGGATCCTCACTCCTGCCAATGGTATCAGCATCACCGACTATGATTTAGAGCTGACAGGCAACGGGTTCAGCGCTTTTGGTATTGATTCTGAAACCCGGTTGCTGACCCGTTCGGGGGCAGGAAATGACTGGAACAACGAAGGCACTCACGTTAGTGCAGCGGGCAACACAGCAAAAAGAACAGGCCTGTCCACCATGGGTGCGCATTATTGTTTTGGCGACGATACCGATTGTGAGGGACCTGTTACCTCTCCTATATCAGGCAAAACCGATGTATGTGTAGATGAAGAAGATGTGGAATACTATGTCAATAATACAGCAGGATCCGTTTACACATGGACAATTACTGGCGGAACCATTGATTCAGGCCAGGGAAATGACACTGTGGTTGTTAATTGGGGCTCTGATGGAATGGCAGGCAACGTGAAAGTTGTGGAAAACAATGGATGCACCAACGGTAACCCCGTAAATTTGGACGTCACAATTCACCCCATAAAACCAACATTAATATCAGGACAAAGCGTTGTTCCTGTCGGCACAACCGGTGAAGAATACTCAGTAGTTGATACTTTAGGGTACACCTACACATGGACAATCACCGGAGGTACGCTGGCATCAGGACAAGGAACCAATAGCATCACCGTTGACTGGAACAGCACTGTGGGATGGGGTGAGATCAAGGTTGTGGCATCTGACACCTGCGACAGTGCTCCCGCTGCGGAACTGGATGTATATAAATACTATGTGATCAACAGCATAGCAACAGGCAGCTGGGATGACACAGATACCTGGGATTGCCACTGTGTTCCCCTTGAAACAGACAACGTTATTATTAACAACGGGCATACTGTTTCGATCAACTCTCCCAATACCGCAATTAACCATATTACAATCGCTGCAACCGGAATATTGGATTGTGGAAACAAGGCTTTTATTGCTACAGGCAATTTTATTGTTGATGGAAAAATCACAGGAACCAACACACTTACCTTAAGCGGAAACAACACCAACATTGGTGGTGTTGGCACCATTGAAAACAATAAAGAATTAACCATTTCCGGCGGAAACAAAACACTATCATCAAACGCCATGTTGACAAAAACAACCAGTAATGTCACTCTGGAATCAGGCATTTCGGTAACAAACAAGGGCAGTTTCAGCGTTCAGAATGGTAACCTGACATTTAATACAGGCAGTTCGTGGCAAAACGATGCATATTCCACGCTGCAATTAGGCGGAGAAATATCTTTAACAACGGGTAGCTTTTTTGCAACGGCCACCGATAACACTGTTAATTATTATAAAGATGGTGACCAGGACATAAGAAGCACCACTTACTATCATCTTACAACAAGTGCAAGTGGTGGAACAGGCACAAAAACTTTGGATGGCGATGTTATTGTTAAAGGAGACCTCACCATTGAAACGGGAGCTACATGCGATGCCAGTGCAAACAATTATGATATCAATATCCGTGGTGACTGGATCAATAATGGTACATTTACCCGGAGATTGGGAACTGTAACGTTTGATGGCAACACTATACAAACCATTGAAGGAACAACTGCCAACACCTTTTACGATATTGCTTTCAACAACAGCGGAGGCAACAATGCAGACATTCTTTTAGAAGATAATAACCTGACAGTAAGCAACTCTTCAACTTTTACCAACGGGATTGTCAACACCGGCACAAATACGTTTATTTTTAATGCTTCTGCTACCACCAACGAAGGAACATCAACGAGTTTTATTGACGGGAAAGCCAGTAAATTAAGCGCTACTGCTGAGTTTACATTTCCCACAGGTGATGTAAATACCAGGGACATTGGAGATGGTATGGAAACCTATAAAATCCAGGCTCCGTTTTCTGCCACCCCTGCTTCTTCTACAGACATCAATGTGGAGTATTTCTATTCAAATGACAATCTGCATACCTGGTGGTACACAGGATCAAGTCATGAAAGTCCACTTACACATTCCACAGACAGGGAATACTGGCTGGTCAATTCATCACAGGATCTTGATGTAACATTATTCTGGCGGGACAATGACCCATGTACAATTCATGATTTCTGTGACGGAGGCTCACAATTGCAGTATTTAACCACAGCTTATTGGGATAACATCTGGAAAGATGCCGGCGGGGATGCATCAGGCGAATCAACGCTCAACGGCGATATTTCTTCTTCTATTAGCATTCCTTTTGTAGCTAAAGGTGAAAAACAAATTACATTTGCAGGAACAAGTTCAAAAATACCGTTGCCGGTAGAGCTGCTGAATTTTGATGTCACATGTGATCATGAAAACCATGCAATAGATATTTCCTGGAGTACCGCAAGTGAAATCAACAACGATTATTTCACAATATACCGGAGCGTTGACGGTGACAAATTCGAAGAAATCAAACGGATTACAGGATCAGGCACTACATCGGAGCCACAAACATATTCATTCACGGATAATCATGCACCCGTTGGTGATATATATTACAAACTGTCCCAAACAGATTTTGATGGGTTAACCGAGAATTTTATGATTACTTCCATCAATTGCTTTACACCGGACGATAATTTTTCGCTGAAGGTTTTCCCCAACCCGTTTAGAGAACATTTAAACATTGTATTTACCAACTGGCCGGAGGACAAAACAACTCTACGGTTGATTGATATGCAGGGTCGCCTCATACTGCAAAAAAGTGAAATCATACAAGGTATAAATACACAAATTCAACTCAGCTTTGATGATCTTTTACCGGGAATGTATATGCTCAATTTATGTAATAACCTGGTAAACA
>CAZGPW010000301.1:0-13905 GCA_964527535.1 uncultured Bacteroidales bacterium | reverse complement strand
TGAACATCATCGGTATAATACAGATAATCAATCTATTGAAATTGTAAATAGTCATAAATAGTAATATTGAATATTACACGTTAGAACGCAACTTGGTATAAAATGGTATAGTTACCTGTATTTTATAAAAGAAGGCCGCTGCACATGCACAGCGGCCTATATTTCTGAATATTAGTTTAGTGCTGATTTATTCTTCTACTGATTCTTCAGTTTCTTCGGCTTCTTCTTCGCCGTAATTGTTAATGTATTCCCTGATCTCATCATCAGCGGCTACAACTGCAGGGGTATAATGATGAATATCTTCTTTTGTTTTGTCCGCCCCTTTTTCTAACAAGTATTTAACCACATCCAAATGACTGTTTTCAGCAGCCTGGTGCAGCATGGTTTGACTGTAACTGTTGGTTTGATTCACATCTTCCCCTGCTTTAAGGCCTTTTTTGATGGTTTCCAGATCACCTTCACGGGCAGCTTTAAACATATCCCCGCCAAAGGCTTCATTGATGGCATCGTTTGTGCTTTCTTCAACTTTTTTCTCAAGCTTGTCTTTCAGACTGCCTTCCTTGTCGCCTTTGTTACCACATGATGTGAAAACAAATAAGGCAAGAAGAAACATACATAATACGCTAATTTTTTTCATAACTTTTTTGTTTTGGTTTCGTGCAAATATATACATTTTTTTAATTATCTGTATTTTTCCGTTATCGTACGTACTTTGCAGGTAAAATATATATTTCCTTTTAAGGTAATACGGTCAATGTTACCCTCGTTATTTTTTTCAAAGAATTCATTGGTTGTAATGGTTAATAATCCGGTCATCTGATGGCCATTTTGAAAATCAGGTTCTGTATCTAAAATCATGTACTGGTATTTTGCTCCCGGGTCAAGTGACCTTTGGAAAATGGTATCTGATAGGGCAGATTTATATGGCATAGCATCATCAGCATACACAAAAAACCCGGACTGAAATTTCCCGTTTGTAATTTTGACATCAATTCCCATCCCGCTAAAAAAACCAATAAAGGATTTCACAAATATGGTATCGTTCGTCATAAAACAAGTACAAGTTGTAGGGTACCCTTGCTTCAACAAAGAATCAGAAGGTTGATTTTCCCCATTCCTGTACATTTCCATGGATACCCGGCTGCGGTTGCTTTTAAAATCCATCCGTTCCAAATGGCTGTTTTGTGCAACAGAATCTTCACCAGGCATGCTATCCGAAACTTGTGCTATTTGCCTGAATAAACTGTCAAGTTCCTGTTCTTTTTCAGAGAGTATCATAAAGTCCCCAACGCCGGGAATATCTCCAACATCATAACGTGTATTGTATGTATTTTCCCTGGTTACCTGTCCCACTACCGGCAAAACACAGGCCATACATAAAATGAATGAAAATATGCTTATGAATCGGGTCATGGCTGATCAGGAATGTTTTGGTTTTTATTGAGTTTATTAATGGTTTTATCCTGTATATTTACTTTCACAATATCCGATTTTATTCCATTATATTCCCACTGTACGGTAAATTCATTCCCGTATTTCGTACGAATACCGCTATCAGGCGTAAGTATCCATCCCCCGGAATCAAAACGCTGTGATGAATCAACCGGAATGGTTTTTTCACCAGATGCCAATTCTGTACCATTGTATAAACTTAAAGGATTATCAACTTTTCCGTTGATGTACAGGTTTACATACTCTGACCTATTGGTAGCTCCAAGGTCAGGAATGGCATGGTCGCTGTGGTTAGTAATTTCCAAAATAAAATTTACCGCATCCTGATTTACATTGTTATGGTCGGGCAATGTAGAAAATTCCACAATATTTCTAACCACAATATCTTTTGACTGTGCGTACAATGTATGGGTAAAAACCACAAGCAATAAAATGATTAATGTTCTGAACATAAGCTTTTATTTTATGTCAACAATATTAATGCCATATTTTCTTATAAACAAATGCTTTGTCGTACCTTGAATTGCTTACAAGGTAATAAACTCGCATTCTATATCCTCTGCATGCACATGCAAATTAGCATATCCGGCGTTCGGACAACCATCTTTCAATGCATCCAATGTAATGTGTGTGGTATTTCCAAGCTTCACAAGATTTCTTACATGGTCATGGCCGGTTATTACCATATCAACCCTATATTTCACCGTCAAATCCGACAACACACGCAATTCTTCCACAGGTGGATTGGTGGTGGTAGTGTGCCTGATGCGAAACAGGTTGTTATGCGTAAACAACGTACAATAACGGTAATCCGGACGTTCATTTTCCAACACATCTTTTAACCAGGCCAGTTGGCTGCTTCCAAGCGTTCCACTGCCGGTATCAAGACAAACATACAAATCCGTTGCGGTTGGCGTTGATACAGAAAACCAATACGTTGTGGTTCCGAACAGATCATGAAACTTTTTCCAGCCATCAAAATACAGGTCATGATTTCCCACCACAGAAAAGCTGGGCAAATCCTGTTGTCCAGGAAGCTGCGCAGAGTACTTAAGGTAATCATCCGCATGGCCGCTTGTAATATCGCCTACCATCACCGCTGCCACAGAATTCTCGTTAATCGCATTATCAAAAAACACTTTCAGGTTTTCTGTTTCTCCAACGTGGCTATCGGCCATCATAGCAATGGTATATTCATCACCTGCAACGGTAATGTCTTCAAACGGATGCACATCGTTCCATGCCTGCGATTGTTCAAAACGTTCGTCAGCGGATTCGTACGAAGCCACAAACCCGCGCATTTCAAACAAATCGCACGCCGATAATGTCAAAACAATCAACAGCCAGACTATGTTCCGATGTTTGGTTGCCATGTTAAACCAGTTCTGATGAAAAATCCAAAATAATTTACACTTATGTTAAATGCGCCTGCGCTTTTATACCAGGCTTCTGAAAAAACTTTCAATGCTGTACTCACATCGTAATATCCCCTGACCCGGAACATCGGATTGGATTCCTGGTTTATCAGGAAATAATCCTGGTTTGTCAGCGCCAGAGAAACATTCCATGCATTGCCCCGTGGTTTTATCATGTAATTTATACAATACATTACATTCCAATTTTCGTGCAGATTGTTTTCTAAGCCTGCATCATAGGTTTCACGGCTATATTGGGTAAGGTAATAGGTTCTGAATCCCGTTCCCAGTTTCCACGTG
Organism: uncultured Bacteroidales bacterium; assembly: GCA_964527535.1. Taxonomy (GTDB): domain Bacteria; phylum Bacteroidota; class Bacteroidia; order Bacteroidales; family ML635J-15; genus JAQIBY01. Next base: position 10,738 of record CAZGPW010000301.1, on the reverse strand, counting down.
AAATGTGTTCTTTCTACGTTTACCAATACCCCCAGGTTCATTTCATTGATTGTTTTGTATGAGCGATTAAGCGTAAACAACCCACTCAATTCGAATGGAAAATTTCCGGTAACAAATTTCCGGCCCGGCTTGACCATAATGTTGGTAAACAGATTGTCTGCAGGGCTGATTAAATCAATACCGGCACCCGCAATAAGCGTATATGCATCATATTGATACCCACCCAACACGGCGGTGTTAAGGCAAAAACCTTCTGAAACATTGCTCTCACCTGCATCAGCATACAATGTACCTACAGGTTGTGCTCCGGCTGGCAATGACAAACCAAACACCGTAAAAAACACCACTATTCTGATTACATTCAGCATGTTGTAAAGATATAAAAAATTCATTACAGTGCATCTGTTCTATTTGTCACCACATACAGGCCTGTTGTTTTCCATGGTTTAAGCTTTGACATTTCAAACAAAATGAATATTTTTGCGTCTAAATTATGGTTGAAAACATGAATTTATATTCAGTTTTAGGTTAGAGTGAATACACAAATTTTTATGCTTTTGGCCGTGCATCACCGCACATATAAGAATAATGTTGAAGCGCTATTTCTACATTGTTAAAACAATATTACCAACACCTTGTTTGACTAACAAAGAAGTAGCAAAACAAATATTGACCTATGGAAAAGATTAAAACATTAAAAAAAATTGCTCTGAACCCACGTGCTCATAAATTATTGCATAAGCTACTGGATGAGAATGCAAAACTCATGGCAATATTGAAAGAATCAAAAGACCCGGACGAAGCCACGGATAAAATAAAGGACATGGCACTGTCTGTTCTGCAAACATCCGATGTAGGCATAGCCTACTATAAACATGAAGTAAAAGGCCGGCAATATTTTAACCGGCTCAGGTGGGAAGATTTTGCAGCCATTCGACTACTTGATTACATTGACAATGCAGGGAAAACATACAAAGACCCCAATTTGCGCGGAGATATGGTCATAACAGATCCGGTACACATGTTGTTTCTTGCTTATCACCAAGGCGTAGGCGGAGCTAAACCAGATTTTTTCATAGACATGATTCACTTGTTCCGTCAATTAAATGGAAAAGATTCATATGAAACTTACTCTAATAATAAAATTAAAGAATGGATGGACAGATGGCCTGACGGTCTCCAACAGGAGGTTATTGAACTCCGGAAACAAAATAAAAACCGCATCATTAGAATATTAATTGAAAAAATGGATGCCGGAGAGATCAGGGATAAAAAGTATAGTTTCACCGAAGACATGTCATTTGAAGAAAAACACAATAAAATGCTGGATTGGTGGAACGAGTCTGTATTCCACCTGAGGTTTGCCATACGAAGCCCTGAATTATTAAATCAAATGCTTGATTTTTGCCTTGATAACGAAACCCTGGATTTGCTTGACAGGGCAAAAAAAGCCGGCATTCCCTTTTTTATTAACCCCTATTATTTGTCGCTTGTTAATGTCAATGCCCCGGAATTTGCTGTAGGCGCAGACATGGCCATCCGTGAGTATATTTTGTATTCCGAAGAGCTTGTCAATGAATTTGGACACATTGTGGCCTGGGAAAAGGAAGACATTGTGGAAACAGGGAAACCCAACGCAGCCGGATGGATATTGCCATCAAAATATTCCGTTCACCGAAGGTATCCTGAAGTAGCCATTCTTATCCCCGAAACCATTGGAAGGGCTTGCGGAGGGCTTTGTTCCAGCTGTCAACGCATGTATGATTTTCAGCGTGGAAATCTGAATTTCAACCTTGATAAACTACGTCCGGATGAAACATGGCATGAGCGCCTGGAAAGGTATATGGAATACTGGGAAAGCGACAGTCAGTTGAGGGATATTCTCATCACAGGCGGAGACGCATTGATGAGCACAGATAAATCCCTGTCCCGCATTCTTGATTCAGTGTATCAAATGGCAAAACGCAAACGCGAAGCCAACAAAAACAAGAAAAATGGTGAAAAGCATGCTGAATTGCTCAGGGTAAGGCTTGGTACCAGGTTGCCAATTTACCTTCCTCAACGTGTAACAAATAATCTGGCAAAAATTCTTAAAGATTTCAAAGAAAAGGCCTCCGCTATTGGTGTAAAACAATTTGTCATTCAAACCCATGTGGAATCTCCCATGGAAATCACACCCGAAACAAAAGCCTGTTTTGAAAAACTTATCGGAGCAGGCTGGACCGTGACAAACCAGCTTGTTTTTACTAAATCCGCATCCAGACGGGGACACACAGCCAAACTCCGGAAGGTGCTGAACGATGTGGGAGTACTGCCATATTATACATTTACGGTAAAAGGGTACATGGAAAATGCTTCCCAGTTTGCTACTAACGCCAGGGCTGTTCAGGAACAAGTAGAAGAAAAAAGGCTTGGCAAAATACCCGAAAAATACGATGACCTGATCAAAAGTTTTCCCGATGAAGCCGAAAACATGAAAGCTCATATTGATAATCTGAGGACAAAAGCCAATCTGCCTTTTTTGGGTACAGATCGTAATGTATTGAACTTGCCCGGAGTTGGCAAGAGCCTCACCTTCAGAGTGATTGGAATAACAAGGTACGGAAGGCGTATCCTTGAGTTTGACCATGATGCCACACGTACCCACAGCCCCATTATACATAAAATGGGAAAAGTGCCCATCATTGAATCAAAATCCATACACAAATACCTTACACAACTGGATGATATGGGTGAAGACATTGAAGAATACACGAACATTTTCGGGTATTCCATAGGTGAAACCGAACACCGGATTCCCATTTATGATTATCCTGATTATGATTTTGAGGTTACCAAAAAGATTACCAATCTTAAAACATAATAAGAACCTGGCTACTATAGTCCGCTGCCTGCATTAAACCTTACTGCCCTTTACATCTTTTCAGGGACAGTAATGCCGAGGCATGACATTGACTTTTTGAGTGTCTCTGCCACATGATGAGCCAACATCAGCCTGAACTGAAGCAAGTTTCCGTTTTCTGCTTTCAGGATGGAAAATTCATGGTAATACTGATTAAACTCTTTGGCAAGCTCAAAGGCATAATTGGCAACCTGACCGGGGTCGAGTTCATCGGAAGCATCTTTTATCGTTGTGCTGTAATGATTCAGCAATTTAATAAGTTCAAGTTCCTTTTCGTTGGTTTTTATTTCATCAGATACCATACCGGGAACCTGTATGTGCATTGCAGAAGCCTTCCGGATAACTGACCGTATCCTGGCGTGGGTGTATTGAATAAAAGGCCCTGTATGCCCGTTAAAATCAACCGATTCCTCAGGATTGAATACCATGTTTTTGCGGGGGTCTATTTTCAGGATAAAATATTTAAGTGCTCCCATCGCAATGGTTTCATAAACTGCATTTTTTTGTTCATCAGTCATATCACTGAGTTTACCCAACTCCGAGGACATGGCTTTGCTGGTCTGAAACATTTCATCCATTAAATCATCTGCATCTACCACTTTGCCTTCGCGGGATTTCATTTTACCTTCGGGCAATTCCACCATTCCATAAGACATGTGATGAATTTTATCCGCCCATGCGTAGCCCAGTTTTTTGAGCAAAACCTTCAACACCTGGAAATGGTAATTTTGCTCGTTGCCAACCACGTAAATATGCTTGTCCAGGTTGTGTTTTTCAAACCTTTCAACAGCCGTTCCAATATCCTGAGTCATGTACACCGAGGTTCCGTCAGAACGAATGAGTATTTTTTCATCAAGGCCTTCATCGCTCAGGTCTGCCCAGACAGAGCCATCTTCTTTTTTTAAAAAGATGCCTTTTTCAAGCCCTTTTAATACAATGCTCCGGCCTTTTTTGTACGTCTGTGATTCATAATACACCTTATCAAACTCAATGCCCATGCGTTTGTATGTCACATCAAACCCAAGGTAAACCCAGTCATTCATTTTTTTCCATAAGGCTATCACTTTTTCATCACCAGCCTCCCACTTTTTGAGCAAACCATGTGCTTTCTGCATTATAGGCGATTGTTTTCTGGCTTCTTCCTCACTCAAACCCTGGGTTTTGAGGGTGTCAATTTCAGACTTATATGCATTTTCAAATTTCACATAAAGCTCCCCGACGTATTTATCGCCTTTCATTCCGGACTTTTCCGGACTGCCATCCGGGTCAAATTCCAGATAGGCCTGCATGGATTTGCATATATGTATTCCCCGGTCGTTGATAAGATTTGCTCTGATAACATCGTGTCCGTTGGCTTTGACTATGCGTGAAATCGCATCACCAATAAGGTTGTTACGAATGTGTCCCAAATGCAAAGGCTTATTGGTATTGGGCGATGAATATTCAATCATGAAGTTCAATCTTTTTTGGGGGAACAAAGCAGTGTTTAGCACACGGATGTGATTGTTAAGCTGTCGCAACCAGAATTCCGTAGTAAAGCTAAGGTTCAGAAAGCCTTTGATCACATCGTATGATGAAATATCAGGAATTATATGCCTGAGATAAACACCAATATCGTTGGCGGTAACTTCGGGTTTTTTACGGCTGTATTTAACCAGGGGAAAAACCACGATGGTTAAGTCGGCGGAAAATTCACTTTTGGTACGTTGGACCTGAATTATACCAGGGTCAACATCGGCACCGTAAATTTCCTTCATTGCTTTTGCAGTCGCTTTTTTTAAGCTTTTCCTCATGATTTATCAATTTTAGACCGGCAAAAATAACAGTTATAAAGTTGCACATTGCTGATTAAACTCATTTTTATGAATTTTGTTTTGCATAATATTTACAGTACGCTTTAAGTCCGCATTTACTGCATTTCGGAGACCGTGCCGTGCAAACATATCTGCCGTGCAATATCAACCAATGGTGCGCATCAGGGAGTACATGCCCGGGGATGTGATTTAAAAGTTGTTTTTCAGTCTGCAGAGGTGTTTTTGCATTGGTGCTGAGACCAATTCGCTCAGAAACCCTGAACACATGAGTATCCACCGCCATGGCAGGTTTTTTATACGCCACTGACATAATGACGTTGGCTGTTTTTCTGCCCACACCCGGCAAACTTTGCAAGGCAAGAGGGTCATCAGGCACTTTCCCTTGAAAATCGCTCACCAGTTTTTCTGCCATTTGTTTGAGGTATTTTGTTTTGCTGTTGGGATAAGAACACGATTTCACATATTCAAAAATTTGCTTCTCCGTTGCTTTTGCCATGGATTCAGCATTGGGAAATGCCTCCAGCAAGGGGGGTGTAATTATATTCACACGTTTATCTGTACACTGTGCTGATAAAATCACCGCTACAAGCAAACTAAACGGATCGTGATACATAAGTTCGGTATCCACAACCGGCATTTCCCGTGCAAACCACTCAAACACTTTCTGATATCTTTCTTTTTTTGTCATAACCTGATTCTTCAGCACATCCACAACAGCCATACAGACCATAAAAATTGTAACAAATATAACAATATCTCAAACATCAAGAAAGGTGATTCTATCAGTCTTATTAGTTAAAAATCAATGTGGTATTTATTTCAAGTGAACGAATCACAAATCAATCAATCATTTTTTTAAACGCTTTTTCGCTGATGATTTTAATCTTATGTTTTTTGGCTTTCTCAAGTTTTGCCGGGCCAATGTTTTCACCTGCCAGCAAATAATCTGTTTTTGACGAAACTGATTGCACATTATTACCACCATGCTTTTCAATCAAATCTTTCAATTCATCGCGGGAATGGTTTTCAAAAGTCCCTGAAATGACAATTTTTGCGCCATTGAGCTTATCAGACATGTGGGTTTCTGATTGTTCTGCTTTCATCTGTAATCCTTCTTCTGCCAGCCGTTCGACAATTTCCTGGTTTGAAGGCAGGTTGAAATAATCCACAACCGACCGTGCAATGGTATCCCCAATGTCACCAACGGAAGCAATTTTTTCTTTTGATGCAGCAGCCAGTTTATATATATCGGGAAAAGCTTTGGCCAAGACCTTTGCTGTGGTTTCTCCCACATACCGGATGCCCAGGGCATAAATCACCCGGTGGTATGGCACGTTTTTGGCTTCCTGTATGCCGTCAATGATGTTTTGCGCCGATTTTTCTTTGAAACGGTCTAATTTCAAGATGTCCTCTTTCCTGATGCTGAACAAGTCTGCCATGTTGTTAATGAGTCCCTCCCTGATAAACAGGTCAACGGTCTCCTCTCCCATGCTGTCAATATCCATGGCTTTGCGGCTGATAAAATGCTTTATTTTACCGCTTATCTGTGGCGGACATCCGTTTTCGTTGGGACAAAAATGTTTGGCTTCACCTTCTTTACGGACAAGCTCAGTGCCACAAGCCGGGCATTTGTTGATAAATTGTATCGGTTTACTCTCTTTATCTCTGTTCGCCACGCCCACAATTTTGGGAATAATTTCCCCGCCTTTTTCCACATACACATCATCGCCGATATGCAGGTCAAGCAATTTTATCTGGTCGGCGTTGTGTAAAGAAGCTCGCTTTACAGTTGTTCCCGCCAGATGCACAGGCTTAAGATTGGCTACGGGAGTAATAGCACCGGTACGCCCCACCTGATATTCCACCGACTCCAATTTGGTGATCACCTGCTCGGCTTTAAATTTATAAGCAATGGCCCATCGCGGTGATTTTGCTGTCATGCCAAGCTCTTCCTGAAGTGAAAACTCATTGACCTTAATGACAATCCCATCAATATCAAAATCAATGTCTTTTCTTTGTTTATCCCAATGTTCAATAAAATCAAAAATGTCGTTATATTCACTCGTCTTTACCATTTCGTCAGGCACCCTGAATCCCCATGTTTTAGCAAGTTTCAAACTGCTATAATGTGTTTTGGCAGGCGTATCACCGGGCACCAGGGAATATAAAAAACAATCCAGCTTACGCTTAGCCATTTCAGATGATTTCTGCATTTTCAAACTGCCGGCAGCGGCATTTCTTGGGTTAGCAAATGGTTCTTTGCCTTCTTTTTCACGTTGTTTGTTCAACTCATCAAACACAGGCCGTGGCATGTAAATTTCACCCCGTATCTCGAACAGTTCAGGGATGTTTTCACCCTGAATTTTGAGGGGAACGGAATGGATTGTACGCACATTACCGGTAACATCATCGCCCTGATAACCATCACCACGGGTAACAGCACGTGTCAACACTGCATTTTCATACGTCAGGCTGATGGATACGCCGTCATATTTCAATTCACACACATATTCGGGGTCTTGTCCCAATCCTTTATGAACACGTTGCATAAAGGCTTGCAACTCTTCTTTTGAATAGGTATTGTCCAGCGACAACATGGGAGAACGGTGTTTTACCTGCTCAAACTCCTGGTTGATATCGCGCCCCACACGCCTGGATGGGGAAGCAGGGTCATCGTATTCGGGATGTTTGTTTTCCAGTTCAATCAATTCATGCATCAACTGGTCATACTCAAAATCGGAAATTTCGGGCTGAGCATCCACATAATATTTTTTATTGTGGTAATTCAGTGTTTTTCGCAGTTCTTCTATTCTTTTTCCGGGGTCTTGCATGTTTAATTATTTTCGTTTACACATCGCATAACAACCAAATTATCTCCAGCTAAATACAAATATTGTTTAAAGATAAAATTTTTCAGAGATTTGTACAAGAAACATCAGCGTATGGAAAAATTAAAAAACAAAATGGCAGAAAAGGGGTTTTATCATTGTTTTGGCTGTTCCCCGGATAATCCGAGAGGACTTAAAATGGAATTTTATAAAGATGATGATGAGATTGTCTCCTATTTTGAACCATCTTGGTATTACGATGGCTGGGACGGCATCATGCACGGCGGTATCATTGCCACGCTTATGGATGAAACAGGCGCCTGGGCAGTGATGGGCCTGCTGAAAAAACAAGGAGTAACCACCAAGATTTGTGTAAAATACAAGCGTCCGGTAAAAACACAAACCGGAAAACTGGAAATCCGGGGACGAATAGAACAAATACGTCACAAAATAGCACACATCAAAACGGAGTTACGTGACAGCGACGGAAAATTATGCAGCGAAGCAGAAATGGATTATTATCTGCAGGAATAGTATCTGCAGTAAACATAATGGGTTATGATACGGCTTGTTGTAGCACCCGTGAATATTTATCATTTCCTGTCATTATATTTTGGCATAAGGATTGCTTACATCCAATATATTATCCAGTTGGATAAGGTTTTTTTAATTGTTTTTTAATTGATCAAATTTGTATTTTTGTAAAAAATATTTCAAAATTGATACATAATAGCAACCAAGTAGAAAGAAGGAAAGAAGTTGATTTTTATAATATCCTGAGTGAACTGACTGGAAAGGTTGTTGATCGATATATTGCCAGAGGTGTGATTCCCAGACGTGAGAAAGAAGATGTGGAAACGGCAATAATCGAAAAATTTTTACGGAAACGTGATAAAATCGACAGAAATTTTCATGCTAAGGCAAAAAGAAAAACATATTATATAGCTGTGATAAACCGAATGAGTGCTGAAGTAATCAGAAAAGAGAATAAACACTGGTATGCTGTTAACGACATGCATGACGGCGGCTTTATTCATGATACAACATTTAGCTTTGAAACGGCAAAAGAAACCCTTTTAAAGGAAGAACTGAAACGATTTCAGGTGTGTTTGACGCTTTTTGATTCGTTGCAGTCCAAACTTATATTGTTTTTAAAATATCAATACAACGTTCCTTTGAATGCGTCCGATATAAATAATTATGCCGGGAAGAGCAGTAATGAGGCGGAGAAATTACTCAAGGGAAGAAACAGTTTATCCAAAACCATGGTGAACCACAGGCTGGCACAATTGGTACAACTGGTCGAACATAAGGAAATAAGCGGGGATGCCGTGCGAATGTGGTTGAATAAACAAACAGAGAGTTTGATTAACCGGCTGAATGGCAATAATCAAAGTTTTCACAATAAAGAAACCATTGGGGTGATGCTTGAAATGCAATACGGAAAAGAAAACAGTAATTTTCATTCCAAATAACAGTGATATGCAGACATTAAAAAACCACCTAACTACAGAACAAATTGCAGAATGTGCTGATGCCATCAATGAGGGACGGTATGCACAATTACCGGAGTATCTGCGTCACCATCTGACGGAATGCGATCAATGTGCCAGTGAAGTGATTTATGTTGCTGAAATGTCTTCGGATAGTGATAAAAAAACTGATATGGAGATAAATCGGGATTCTTCAGAAAAAAACAGGTTCTTAAAAACCCCCGGCAAAAAAATATTAATTGGCATTGCAGCATCGATAGTGATATTGGCAGTTGCCCTGCTGTTAAGTTTTCCAAAGCTTATAACCCCAGACAAGAATGAAATAGCCTCATCTCATAAAAATGACGATAATAAACCTCTGGAAACAATTGATAAAAGAGGGGACACAATAAAAGATCATACTGTACATAACAACAACCACAGGACAGAAAAGAATGAAACTACCACAGAAAACATAAATGATATTGATAATGCAGAACCGGAAAAACGTGAATTACTAGCCTCTTATGAACCTGATCCAGAACTTGAAAAATTATATAAAACCATGCAGGGCAATTTCAGAGGTAAAACAATAAAAACAGAAACCCCCTCTGAAATCATTTACAATAATAATGACAGCCTGCGGTGGAAGAACAAAACCAGTCAGCCCCTTATTGTAGAAATATTTGATAATTCAGGTAAAGAAATTATTCGGGATAAAACCAAACAAGAAAAATACAAAATCCCTTCTCTTTCCCCGGGGTTATATTACTGGAAACTTATAGACAAAGATTTTGAACTGCTTTTTGTCGGAAAGATCGTTGTTTACGATAATACAAATTAGTACAAAACCGCTTTGTGGAAATCCCGGTAAATTCCTACATGAAAAAATCAACTTTTTTTTTCAAAATCATCATTTGCATGCAACCATGTAAAAGAACAAAACGTAAAAAGTTTAATTATTAAAAAATGAAAAAATGAAAAAAATTAGTTTGATTTTATCAGTTTTGACTGCATTTGCACTTATGACTTTTCTGTTCAGTGCATGTAACAAAGATGAGGAACCGGAAGAGCCGGAAGTTAGCTTTGATATTTCCAAAAATTATTACAAAGCCCCGGGGGAAGTTAGTTTCACGAACACCAGTGAGGCAAATGATTATACCATCTCTTCCTGGGAATGGGATTTTGGTGATGATGAAACCTCCACGGAAAAAAGCGCTACACATGAATACACCGAGGCGGGATATCACCATGTTACATTAAAAGCCAACTATGGTGATGGAGAAGAGAAATATGGAAATGGATATGTTACGATTCGTGGAGATATCACAGGCTGGACTCCCGATGATGTTGATCTTTATAAAGACGCCTGGGCTGATGAAGATCTGCCCGTTTCTGCTTACCTGGTGTTAAGAGATGCTCAGGGAAACATTTATCATTATTCAGATAGCGAAACATTCAAAACCTGGAGCGAACTGGATGCAGATCATCCCCCAATTGGAATTTCAATAAATGGTTATGGGGAACAAGCATTATCATCAGGACAGATAACATTTGAGCTTTTGGAATACGATGGCGGCGAAACAGTAAATCCTGACAGTGATCGTGAAATATACAGTGTTACGATTAATGGTTCTGATTTTATGCCTGAAAATGAAGAGGGCCCATACATGCCTATTTACAATCCTTCTGAGCCGGTTAGCATGGGAATTGACTGGCTGG
>CAZGPW010000300.1:0-6092 GCA_964527535.1 uncultured Bacteroidales bacterium | reverse complement strand
TTCAACACCGGGAATTTTGCTGATGGCATCCTTCATGCTATTGGTGTTTGTGTTTTCTATCATTTGTGGCTTTATGACTTCCATGGAGGATATTACATCTGATAATTTCTGTTCGTATTTTGATGCACTTACAACCACTTCGTCAATAATTTCTGTTTTCTCCTGAAGGGTGATGCCTAGTTCTGTTACTTCTCCACTTTTAATTTCAACCACTTTTTCAATCTTTGTATAGCCTACATATTGGAATTTCACATCATAGGTTCCCGGGTTTAAGTCAAAATTGAACTTTCCATCAAAATCAGTGATGCCCCCGGTGGTAAAATCGGTATCTTGCTGTTCAATCATAACATTCACACCATATAATGGCTCATCATTTTTATCCATAATGGTGCCTTTTAAGGTCCCTGGTTGTGCAAATGTGTGAGTGATTGAAATCAAGACTGCCACTGAAATAAATGCCAATTTTTTCATGATTCAACGGGCTTGGTTACGTAGCAAATGTAATATATTTTTTTTACACGCAAATGAAACCTGAATTATTTGCATTGTTAACAATGAAAAATGGCACAAAAAAAAGACCGGTATTATACCGGCCTTTTTATTAAAGATTATAGATTATAATAAGTGTAATTTAATTTATCTGATTAAGGTTACTGTACCAGACTCATGGTAAGTGTTTCCATAATAATCATCAAACTCCAGATACCATGAATACACGCCTTCCGGACATTCTCCTTCTTTGTAATTTCCGTTCCATCCTTCTTTAAAATCATCGGTGACAAAGACCTGCTCACCCCATCTGTTATAAATTTCCATGTGATAGGATTCAAGGTCAAAGCCGGTAACAATAATTTTGAAGGTTTCATTTATGCCATCATGGTTGGGTGAAAAAGCAGTTGGGGCATATACCATCTCTTCTTCAGCAACGGAAATTTCAAGGTTGGTTGAATCAATACAACCAAACATAGACTCAGCAATAAGGGTGACAACATAATTACCAGATTGGTTATAAGCATGCTGTACATTTTCCTGATCGGAGGTAGTACCATCATCAAAGTCCCAATGGTAGAAATATGCTCCATCGGTATAGTTAGTAAATGCTACCATAGGATCTGACAACATCACGTTTGTTCTGTCAGCCTCAAATTTAGCATCTGGTTTTGGATACACTGTAATAGCCACTGTGCTATCTTCTTTACACCCTTCAACAGAAGTAACCAACAAGTTAACATGGTAAGTGGTTGCATTAAAGAATGTATGTTCAGGGCTTTTGTCGAAAGACAGGTTTTCCACATCGCCATCGTCAAAATTCCATCTGTATTCTTGTCCGATGTGCTCGGATCCCTCGTTAAACTGTACAGTTAATGGCTGGCAACCTTCTGTGACACTGGCATTAATATCTACCTGTGGAAGGTCAAATGTATATATTGGATATTCAATGTAGATGCTATCGAAATGACACTGATCCCATGCTGTAAACGCAAATACGGTATCATGCTCGGGCACAACGGTAACCTGCGGACCCGGCAACAAGCTATCGTTCATATATACTTCATAAGGCCAGTCACCACCACCTCGTAGATTAAGACTAAACACAACCGAATCTCCCGGACACACAGTGTCATCACTGGCAGTAATATCAAATTCAAGCGAATCAAGTACGGTGACGGTAAAATATGACGTATCGCTGACACAATTGATTGAATCAATCACAAAAGCACCATATTCGGTGGTTTCAGTGGGGGCTACTTCAATGACATCACCCATGAGACCATGATGGGTCCAGAACACATCATAAGGTGGCACACCGCCGGTAATCATGCTGTATCCGATTTCAACGGTTTGTCCGTAGCATATTGTCTGGTCACCAAGGGTTTCAATGTGTATCGGTTCGGGTTGACCCACGGTATCCGATATGGTAAAGTGGCAATAATGAGAATCCGTTACGGTTACCGTATAAACCCCTGCCGGCACATTAATGAGGTCTTCTTGCCATGATCCATTAGACCACACAAATGTGTAAGGTGGTGTTCCGCCTGCCGGGTCAATGTGAACGGATCCGTCGGAATATCCACCACAAGAGGCATCTGTAGCGTCAATGGTTGCTGACAAGGGAGCATCGGGTTGAACAATTTCCACGGTATCGTAAGCCACACAATCATGGTCATCCAACACTGTGACAGCATAGATACCCGGATCAAGTGTGTCTATGGTTTGTCCAATTTCCCCGTTTGACCATTCATAGTAATATGGTTCTGTACCTCCATACACATTTACAGTTGCCCATCCGTTTCCTTCACCGTAACACCGGACATCTTCGTGTTCAATTTCAGCGGTGAGTGGTAAATCGGGTTCATTTATTTGTACATAGGCGTAGGTCTGGCAATCGTGTTGATCGGTAATGGTTACAATGTATATCCCGGCTTCAAGGTTATCCAGGTCTTCTGATGTATCACCGGTATTCCACTGATAATTGTATGGCGGAGTGCCACCGGTAACGGTAAGGTCTATTGATCCATTCCCAAAACCATAACATGTAACATCCTCTGACTCAATGTGGGATATCAACTGATCCGGCTCAATCACAACCATAGTCCAGATGTATTTACAATCGTGTGAATCTGTAATTGTCACCGTATAATCTCCTGCCGGAATATTCATAAGGTCTTCGGTTTGCATTCCGTTCGACCACTGATAATAATAGGGGGGAGTACCACCTGTAACGGTGATATCAAGCGCACCATCATATCCTCCCCAGCATGAAACATTGGTATATTCGTAAGTCATGTTCAATGGGGCATCCGGCTCATCAATGAAGACTGAATCTTCATGTGTACAGCTTACTGAATCTGTGATGGTAACATAGTGCCATCCGGCATAAACACCATGAACATTTTGCTGATCAGAACCTGAAGGCTCCCAGTGATATGTATGCGGTGGAGCACCACCGCCGGATTCAACGTATAGATTCCCTGTTGGTTCACCATGGCATAAAACATCATCACCATCTGTTTCTGACCAGATAGGCGGATACAAATGAGATACATTTAATTCTGAATACACTTCACAACCATACACATCGGAAACAGTCACATAATAATAGCCGGCGGGAACGTAGATGCTGTCAACCGGACTCATGTGCGTGTTGGTAGCACCGTATGAATATTCAAAAGTGTATGGACCTGTAGAGTTTAGTGCTGTAACGGTAATCACACCAGTTGTATCTCCATAACAAAGAATATCATTTCCATCAATTTCCAAATCAAGTTCCGGCAGCGGAATGATATTGACTTGATCTGTGATGGAGTCATCATCTTCATAAAAACCGTCCATCAGCCATGTTTCTTCAAACCAGTTGATCGGAATGTACCCCAATGGTATAGAGCCTTCTAATAACGGACCAATGGTAAATGGGCCGATTGTAATGTCTTTTGCTCCATTTTTCAATTCATTAACAGACACGTATTCATCCTCATCAAGGTAATCAGAAAGGTCTATATCGGGTGTTGTGTATTCCGGGGCTGAAGCTTCAACGGTTTTTATTTCACCTGTTTCCGGATCTTCATATGTAATGGGTAAATCGAATGCAGGTATTTCACCGGATTTAAATGGTGTTTCAAGCACAATTTCAATGGAAGCCCAAACCACTGAGTAATTAAAATCAAAAGCAAGCGAATCCCAGGTATGGTTAGTAAATGTAGGTGTAATATCATAACCAAGGACATCAATATCCATTGAATCCCAGTCAAAACAAGGATATGTAAAATTGAAGTCATTGTTAACTGCAAAGGTAACCTCATCAGAATCCCCGGAATCCACGACATTATCGTTGTCTGACGGATCGGTAACCGTATAAGGAACGTCAAGTGGGAAACCAAGGGTAACCCAAATGGTTGGACAGAAAGAGAACTCCTGTGTCATCCAGGAAGTCATGGAAATAGAAATTTGCAGGATATAATAGTCAATGTAGGCTGTTATAGGGCCTGAGTTGTACGTAATCGTACCTCCATCAAGTATGTCAATGATTTCGGCTATTGCCGGTCCTGTTGGAGGAGGAATAACATTAGCGAGGGCCCCCAGAAAAGTAAGTATATTCAACTCAAATTGTATCCAGTCATCCTGTCCGTAAGCATGTAAACATTGGGTGTTTGGATCAAGCCAATCATCTGTTTCAACATAGGGCAGGTCAATCTGTCCTGTAAGGCCGATGCCAAACCAATCAGGGATGATGATGGGCAAAACAGTGTCTTCACAAAATGCAGGTAAGCCGGTAACGGGGTCTAAACATGGATAAACCGTTTCTCCGGTATCTCCATTCAAATAAAATATGGCGATGGAGTCATGAGGTAAAGGTTGTCCGGGAACAGGTTCGTGGGGAATGGCTATTGTAGGCATAAGTGGAATCGTAGTTGTTCCGAACAATTCAACAACCAGGTCCATGTGCATGCCAAAACCAAATTCCAAATCCAGTGCAATTATACCGGCTTCGGGAAAATGGGTATCAAGATACCACCCATTTTGTACTTCGTACCAGGTATTCACAGTTATTGTTTCACCCGGATCGAAACTGTAATCATCGGGAAAATCCAGGGTAACTTCTATGGGATAGTTAATATCAATCCAGCCTGTATGAAAACCATGAATGCTAAATGTTGACCTGATTACACCCCAGAAACCGTAATCAAGGCCCATACCGAAGGTTTGCCCAAAGATAGTAGTATAAGCACCTATATTATCGGATTCATCCCATTCAAGATCAATGAGATCGTAATCAAAATCGAGGCTAAAATATCCGCCGGGCCCCCACATATCCTGATCTGATGTTTCATAATTTATATTATGAATTAAAATGTTTTCAGGACTCTGGGCATATCCTGAAAACGTTGAAAGCAGAACAATACTGCAGACACTAAGGAGTATTTTTTTCACTTTTCTCATAACGAATTATTTTCGAATTATATTGGCAGACAAAAGGCTGCTCAATAATGGTTTTATTATTGTTTTTTTCAGACTCACCGGATAATTGGCATTTAGCCAGATTGTATAATTATAATCGCCTGCAAACATCATCATGCGTTCAAACTCGACACCCTTTGCTTCAAAGCTCACCGTATAAATGACACCGCTTAAGCCGGAATGCAACTCTACTTCTTCCCTGCTTACAAGCTTAACTCCCTGGCTTTCCAGGTGCTCTTTGGTCATCACTTTATCAATCACTGCCCAGCTTGTTCCTTCAATGTCTTTCACCTGAATGCTGGCACTTGTTCCAGGATGAATATAACCGGGGATATCTTTTGCAAACACAAAATGCTCAGGGGGTATCAAGGCGACTTTTGTGTTTTTAACACTGTCCAGTTTGCTATCATCGTATGGTTTCTCTTTTACAGCTTTAATGTAATAATCACTAATGCTAAAGCTGGTATCGACCTTATTGTTTTGAGCAAACAACAACACCGGAAGTAAGACAATCATCCCGCTGAGTATAATGTGTTTCATAAAATATTAATATCCAAAGCACTAAAATACAAAAAATTATTAAACAATAAAATCCTTTTTACTAATTATTTGACGAAATAGTTTTTATAAGGTTGCCTTTTTCAATTTAGGTATATTATAACCTTACATGACCCCATTTCAACATTTAGTTTGTTATCTTCGGAGGCCTTGCTGTCAGCAGCAAGTCTAAGCTTTCTTAATTATTATCAAATGCCGTATTGAATAAACTTATTGTAAATAATCTGTTTTTAAATTCGGCAATCATAGATTTCTTTACAGCAAATAGCCGTGCAAATCGGTCAGATCCGTGATATCTGTGTTCTAAAAAAAGAATATAATTGAACATCATCGGTATAATACAGATATTCAATCTCATAAAAATGTCAATTAAATCAATAAGAATATTGAATATTACAAATTAGAACGCAACTTGGTATTACCTGCCCAAAACAAAAAAGGCCACCTGCAGGCAGCCTTTTTACTTTATTGGTATCAGTGGGTTAATGCTTCACCACAAACTGCTTGCGGTCTCCAAGTTGGGGAGAGTAGATGATGTAGCTTCCACTTTCGAGATCAGATACATCTATGGTCAGGTA
>CAZGPW010000299.1:0-5440 GCA_964527535.1 uncultured Bacteroidales bacterium | reverse complement strand
CCACAAAACGATAATTTATGGCAGGGCGTAAGCGGCACCAACAACCCTTGCCCAAGTGGCTATCGTCTGCCAACCGAAGCAGAATGGGAAGCTGAGCGTGAAAGCTGGGGCAGCAATAATTCAGCAGGGGCGTTCGGCTCACCGCTTAAATTGCCCGTGGCAGGCGGCCGCGGCAGCGATGGTTCGCTCAACTCTGTGGGTTCCAACGGCTACTATTGGTCAAGTACCTTAGATGGTACCAGTTCGCTGCGCTTGATCTTCTTAAATAACAATGCCGGCATGTACAGCGGCAAAAGGGCGTTCGGAGACTCTGTTCGTTGCCTTAAGGATTAGGTACAAGTAAAATAATTAATTTTTAAGCTTAAATCATCCAAATTAGCAGGTGGTTTGTTATTGCTTTGTTATTCTTTCTTCATTACTGACACTACCAGGAATAATAACTAAAATAAATTCCACCAATAACTAATGTTAAATTTTGTTGAAAAATAATTGTGCTATTAACATTTTATTTATTACATTTGCATGATACAAGTATGTGTGTTTTTGAACTAAGGGTCAATAGCAGGAAATAGCAGGAGCAATCAAATTAGTTCTCTGAATTTTTGAATATCAAATTTTATAAAAACGTAAATTAAACAATAGCATTATGAAAATAAGACTTTTAATTGTTTTAGGATTATCTCTCATTTTTATAAATGAAGCAAACGCCCAAACCCTTTATAACAACGGTGTTGATGTAAAAATAACCAAGGGTGTAACCGTTTTTGTGGATGGCATAGTCCAAAACGAAGCCGGAACTATTGATGTGGATGCCGTATCCGGGAACAGCCAATTGCTTGTTCAGGATGATTTCATCAACAATGCCACAGCCGGCGGTGACGGATATTACCGTGTCCTTGGCGACTGGACAAACAACGCCACCTTCAATGCTGGCACAGGAACGGTTTTCCTTGAAGGTGCCGCTCAAACACTCGGGGGGACATCATCTACAACATTCAATAACCTTACACTCGACGGCTCTGATATAAAAACACAGGCCATTGACCAATATTGTGCCGGAATCCTGAACCTCAACGATATTGAATTAAATACGGATATATATGGTTTTTACGTTGAAAACACCGATGTCAATGCCATTACCCTGGGTACAGGTTTTGTATCCAGCCTGGACGGCGGGTTTTTATCACGTGCTACCAATGCAGCAAGTGCTTACTTGTTCCCTGTGGGATCCAGCGCAGGAACATTGCGGTATCGTCCGGTGGAATTAACCCCCGATGGCACAGGAAATACCTACACAGTTAGGATGGCCAATACGGATGCCACTTCTGAAGGCTTTGATGTAAGCGCTTTTGAAACCAGTGTTTGTGAAGTCAATCCTTTGTTTTATCACCAGATTGACAGAACTGCAGGCACATCTGCGGTGGATTTAAGCATTTATTATGACGATGCCACCGATGGAAGTTGGGAAGGCATTGTCAACTGGTCCTCAGGCAATGTGCAGTGGGATATCATTCCCGGCAGCACAACAGCTTCCGGAACACCACTATATGAAGCCAGCACCACAGGATGGAACGATTTCTCAGACATCCCTTATGCATTGTATATTTCAGCCCCAGTGGCAGATGCCGGTGCTGATTTTGAAATATGCGCAGGAGAAGACATCAACTTAACAGAAACCGGTGGCGATGCCACTTCATGGGAATGGTCAGGGCCGGACATGTTTTCCTCCACAGACCAAAATCCCACAATTGCAGCAGCAACTACAGATGCAGACGGAACCTACACAGTTACCGTTACTGATAACGGTGGTTGTACCGCTTCCGATGATGTAGTGGTTACCGTTAATCCCACCCCTGCTGTTACAGCAGGAAGTAACTCTCCGGTCTGCGAGGGCGGTGATATCAATTTAACAGAAACCGGTGGTGAGGCTACTTCATGGTCATGGACAGGCCAGGATAGTTTTACAAGCGCTGCACAAAATCCGGATATTGTGGGCGCAACAACGGATGCCACAGGATGGTATTACGTAACCGTTGACAATGGCACCGGTTGTACAAACCTTGACAGTACTTACGTTGATGTTTACGCCAATCCTCCGGTAAACGCAACCAGCAACTCACCGGTATGTGAAGGCGGAGACCTCAACCTGACTGAAAATGGTGGAGCTGGTTCATCCTGGACATGGACAGGACCGGATAGTTTTTCCAGTACAGACCAAAATCCAATCATCAATTCTGTTGTTATGGGAGTACACGATGGCATTTATGAAGTCACCGTAACAGATGCCAATGGTTGTACAGGGACAGACACCACAGAGGTGATTATATACAAACAACCCTCTGCTTCTGCTGGCAGCAATTCCCCGGTTTGCGAAGGCGAAGACATTAACCTCACTGAAAGCGGAACGGATGCTGTTTCATGGGATTGGGAAGGGCCCAATGGGTTTAATTCAACGGAGCAAGACCCAACGGTAAGTAACGCATCCCTACTGGCTGATGGAACTTATGAAGTGACCATAACGGATGCCAATGGATGTACCGTCGCTGATCAGACAGATGTCACTGTTAATCCTAAACCTGCAACACCAACAGTTAATATAGATTGTTCCGGAGGTGAGGACCAGGGTATCATTGAGGTTACAGATCCAACCGGGGCAGATTACGAATATACTGTTGACGGAACTTATCAATCATCTCCTGATATTGGTCCCTTAGCAAACGGAACATATACGGTTACAGTGATGAATACAACAACAGGTTGTACATCATCAGGCAATCCTGTCAATCTGGACTGCGGATGCTCAGATCCAACCTCCTTAACATTGAATTCAGATGCAGGAGAAACATGTAATCTGTCCCCTGTAACCGTTAGTGGAAATACCTTTGGAGGTAGTGCAACAGAAGTTACTTTGGGGCATGATGGTAGTGGATCGTTGGATGCTACCACTATCACAACTTCACCGTTTGATTTTACTTATACCCCTGATCCTGCCGATGAAGGGAATGATGTGACAATTACAGTGGAAACAGATAACCCCGAAGGCGCTCCCTGTACAAGTTCTCAGGATAATTATGTATTAACTGTACATCCAATACCTGTTGCAACTGCGGGAAGTAATGCACCTGTCTGTGAAAATACTGATCTGGAATTATATGAAACCGGTGGTGAAGCAGTTTCATGGGAATGGGGCGGCCCCGGCTATTCATCTTCAGACCATGAGCCGGTTATCTCACCAGTAACCCTGACTGATGCTGGGACATATTCTGTAACCATAACAGATGGCAACGGATGTACAAACACTGATGATGTTGATGTTATTGTCAACCCCTTGCCTGTGGCAACTGCAGGTAGCAATTCCCCCGTATGCGAAGGTGAAGATATTAACCTCTCCGAAACAGGAGGTGAAGCAGATTCATGGGCATGGACAGGGCCTGACGGCTTTACGTCTTCTGACCAAAGTCCAACCATAACAGGTGTTACAACAGCAGCAGATGGCACCTATACCGTAGAAATTACCGATGTCAATGGTTGTGCAAATACCGATGATGTTGTTGTAACAGTTAATGCTGCCCCACCAGTTCCAACAGTTAGCACCGATTGTTCAGGCGGTGAAGATAATGGGATCATTGAAGTGACAGACCCAACAGGAGCAGAATATGAATATACCATTGATGGAACATATCAGTCATCAACTAGCTTTGGCCCGCTGGCAGATGGTTCTTATACCGTCACTGTTATGAATATCAATACCGGATGTACAAGTGAAGGAAATGCAATTGATCTTTATTGTGGATGCGCTAACCCGCCAAGCCTTACAATCAGTTCAAATGCCGGTGAGACATGTAGTTCTGATCCCATTACAATTGCCAATAACACCTTTGGTGGCAGCGCCACAGAAGTAAATTTATCCCACGACGGAAGCGGAACTCTGAATGCAACAAATTTTGGAGCAACGCCATTCGATTTTTCTTACACACCATCCTCTGATGATGCAGGCAATACAGTTACCATTACCCTAACAACCAATAATCCGGATGGTGCTCCCTGCGTCCCGGCAGAAGAAACCTTTACCCTGACAGTACATACCCTTCCCGGTGCTACAGCCAGTAGTAATTCCTCTGTTTGTGAAGGTGAGGATTTAATCCTAAATGAAACAGGCCCAAGTGCTGTATCCTGGTCATGGACAGGGCCAGATGGATTTACTTCTACTGATC
Source organism: uncultured Bacteroidales bacterium (assembly GCA_964527535.1). GTDB lineage: Bacteria > Bacteroidota > Bacteroidia > Bacteroidales > ML635J-15 > JAQIBY01. The sequence goes on along the minus strand of CAZGPW010000299.1, from coordinate 1,226 downwards.
AAAGTCCAACCATAACAAGTGTTACAACCGGAGCAGATGGCACCTACACAGTAGAAATTACCGATGGCAATGGTTGTACAAATACCGATGATGTGGTGGTTACGGTAAATGCTGCACCACCAACCCCAACTTTCAATACCGATTGTTCCGGCGGAGAAGACAATGGTATTATCGAAGTAACAGCCCCAACAGGACCAGAATATGAATACACAGTAGATGGTACTTATCAGGCTTCAACAAGCTTTGGACCGCTTGCAGACGGCACATATACGGTGACAGTCATGAATACAAGTACAGGATGTACTGCCGAAAGTGCACCCATTGATCTTGACTGTAGTGGATGTACTGACCCTCCAACGCTAACATTGAGTTCAAGTTCATCTGAAACATGCGATGAAGCCCCTGTAACCATCAGTGGAAATACATTTGGCGGCAGTGCAACGGAAGTGGATTTATCCCATGATGGTAGCGGCATCCTGGATGCAACCACTATTACAACATCCCCGTTTGACTTTACCTACACGCCGGATCCTGCTGATGCCGGTAACGATGTTACCATTACTATCACCACCAATAATCCGGATGGTGCTCCCTGTACCCCGGCAGAAGAAACATTTACCCTGACGGTATATCCATTGCCAAATGTTGTTGCCGGGAGCAATTCCCCGGTCTGTGCAGGCGAAGACATTGATCTGATAGAAACAGGTGGAGAAGCAGAATTATGGTCGTGGTCAGGCCCTGATGGATTTACCTCTGTTGAACAAAATCCAACAATCAGTTCTGCTACTGCTGCAGCGGATGGGACATACTCTGTTACCATAACGGACGTCAATGGATGTTACGCGTCAGATGATGTTACCGTTCAGGTGATAACTGTGAGTCCATCCATCACAAACCCCGGCAATTTTTGCTATCATGATGATCCCGTTGATCTGGAAGCAACCCCAACCGGCGGAACATGGAGCGGCACAGGAATCACAGATACTGCAGCCGGAACTTTTGATCCGGCAGAAGCTGATATAGGTATAAATACCATCACCTATGAAGCAACAGAATCCGGTTGTACAGGGCAAACCAGTATTGACATACAGGTGTATGAGAACGCCGATGCCAGCATTGATGATCCGGGCGATTTCTGCAGCGACGATGATACGGTTACCCTGACAGCAGCTAATACTGGGGGAACATGGACAGGTGATGACGTTGATCCGGATACAGGCGAATTT
>CAZGPW010000298.1:0-12882 GCA_964527535.1 uncultured Bacteroidales bacterium | reverse complement strand
TGAACATCATCGGTATAATACAGATAATCAATCTATTGAAATTGTAAATAGTCATAAATAGTAATATTGAATATTACACGTTAGAACGCAACTTGGTATCAGCCGCAAAGCGATGCAAGGCAACTAGCAGGCGAAGGCCGCCCGGGCGCCTACAAATTGTTTATATACAATACCACCTGTCAGGCCTGCCGTCACAATATGCAAAGCATGGTAAAAACTGCTTATTCTATAATTAGTGGCAACCTGACGGTGGATTCCTCTTTGTTTCTTGATTGTATTTAATTCTTTAAATTTGCAACAGTACTTTTTTTAATCGAAACCAACAATGACTATAATACGCGTAATAAAAGCTTTTTTTCTGTTCAACCTGTTTCTTATTGTTGTGCTTTCCGGTTTTTCGCAACAATATTTTTCCATCGGGAGCGAAAAATGTGGGCTGGCCTTTGGCAATCCTCCACTTTATCATGGACTCAGATTTAATTTTATTGACAAGGAGTATGCTGAGCATCAAAATGGATTGATGATTTCCGCACAGAACAAAGTAAAATCTTTTAACGGAGTGAATTTGTCGGTGATAACAAAAAACGAAATATTCAACAGAACAATCCAAAATACGCCAAAATACTCAAACGGACTAAATCTCAGCCTTATTAATATCAATGGAAGTCACAATGGCTTACAGCTTGGATTATACAATCAAAGTTGGAGCTATAAAGGGAACGGTATTTTAATTGGTCTGATAAATTCTCACGTATTCGATAACAGGTGTGGGTGCCCAGGACAACACACAGGATTACAACTGGGGCTAATCAATATTGGTATCAGCACAAAAGGTATGAGAATTGGGTTGTTTAACCTTATGGGAAGTTCCAGTATTTCTATCGGATTATTAAATATTGACCATGTTGCCGGCATTCAAATCGGTGTTTTCAATTATGAGAGAAACGACAAAGGAATACAGATTGGTTTACTGAATTACAAAAAATCCAACAAACCAATTTTCCGGTTGATTCCTTTGATTAATATTTAGAATCATTAAAGATATACACTAAAAAACAAATCCTATGGACACAGACAACTTATCAAACGAAACCTACAATGCAGTGATCATCGAAGCGGAAAAATTTGAACATGATTTGACCCTTCGCTTTGGGGTGTTAGCCGGTCATTGCGAAAACGAAAAAGAGTACCTGAGGGATGCGAAAACACTGGTAAATGAAATAAAACAAATGGATGACATTGACCTGGAGTGGCTGTTTTTCGGACAAATTCCCAATAAAAAACGATTGAACCGCTGTCTTGATAAGATATTGAAAAACATCGCTGAGGTAGAAAAAATCCCCGAAGAAAAAAGGCATTATGAATTTTAAAAAACGAAGCCTGCCGGCGGGCAATTGCGCCCGGTCCCGCCCGTTTGTTGTCAGCAGCAATTTGTGTATATACCATCGTTTTTTGGTATCAGGCTGTTGATGTTTAAATGTCTCTTAAAATCAGCAAGTTGACAATTTTTGAACCAAAAACGTACCAGGCTGGCATGAAATAGGTACCAGGTTATTGATCATTATTTTGAGGGATTACCTGAGGGATTAACTCGTTAAAAACGCTTATAATTCATGTAACGAAAATATCTGAAAACAGCTATCGAATGGAGAATAGAAAATCAATTTTTGAAAACTAATTATTTTTTTTCTTTAGTGGTACTTTTTGATTGCGAAAAACTGGCACTTTTTTATTTGCTATTTACAAGACAGAAGCTGGTGTACTAAAAGATTGCCCTCCTGCCCTACACAGTGCCATGCATACAGCCTGTGAAATAACCACAATCAGGTCAAATATGGAAAGCGCCGGGGTGCCACGCGGGGTAAACAGAATACGAGGTACTGTGTTAAAATCCAAATTTTTATTTCACTATTTTTTTTAACTTTGTCATTCCCTGAGGGAAAACATACGGTGATACGATTTACCGATGTTTATCCTGTGCAGTGGGACTTTGTCCCACTGCTTTTTTTTTACCTGTGCCAGAACCAACCTGGCAGGGCCCCCTGTATCGCCGGAACAGGTTTTGTTTTAGCATATACCTTCGAATCATGCCGGCCTGACAAATTGGTGTAATTTAGTTTGTTCGGGGTGGGGTGAAATGGAAAAGCGTTGTTCCTGCAGAAAGCCGGAACAACGCTTTGTTATGTTTTGATTCTAATCGGTTAAGTCAATGCATGTTATTCATCGACGTTGTCGCAATTCATTTCACCTTCGGTGTAATAGATGTTCAGGTATTTGTCGCCGTATTGGCCTCCGCCTTCATGTGTTCTGGCAACGGAACCTTTCACGTAGTAACATTTTCCATCTGCTTTTTTAGTAGCAATATCCACTTTGACAAATTTTAATTTTGGCATGTTGTAATCGTTGTATTCCATTAACCATCTGTCACTTGTGATGACAACACGTAAAGGGGTGCCGTATTTTTCTTTGTCAATTTTGGTGTTTACCACATTTACAACGGAAGCATCTGTCATCCCGGCATCGTGCAAGCGTCGTTTTTCTACCAAACGCTTTTCTACTTCTGCGGCGCGTTTTTCGAGGCCTCCGCCATCCACATAAGCTTTTATTTCCGCCTTTTGGTCGGTGAGTTTTTTCTCAAATTCATTCAGGTCCGGATCCACAGCGGTAAGGTAAGCTTTCAGGCCATTGATTTCCTCAAGAGCATCGTCAATATCTTCCATTCTGTCGGTGGGATAAACTGACCAGTCTTCTTTATCGAAACAACGCTCCGTTTTCTTTTTAAGGGCTGCCATATTAGCATCGGATACTGTTGGTGAATAATACGAATCCACGGTACTGATCAGTTTTTGCGTGTACGTGTCGCTGTGCTCTTTTTTATTATTCAATGCGTATGCACGACTGAACTTTTTATAAAATTCAGCATAATCTGCTTTTTTCTGAGCGTACTCCTTATGGGACAATACATCCCATTTTTTCTCCAGCCTCTCAAAGGTAGATGTCCACTCCATTTTCTGAGATTCCAACTCACTGAAATCAACCGATGACGTGTTGGAATCGCTGTTTGAACCGGATTTGTCATCCTTAACTTTTTCTGAGGCGTTTTTTGCTTTGTTTTTTAATTTGTTCCATTGGGCATCGGCATTCAGGGAAAATCCCAGGAATAAGGCACAAAACAGGATGATTGTAAAAGCTTTCATAATCATTAGATTTTTAGTTATTAAAATGTTAGTTATTTCAGTTTGACGACAATTGGTATTCCGTAATTGATGGTCATTCTACACACGCAAAGATAATATTATTTATTTATCCACTCATAACCTTGCATTTATTACTTGCTTTAGGTTTTGTAAAATGTGTTTATTCAAATAACTCCGGGTTACGGATAAATCCTCACCCGGGGCTATCCATAGCTATCCATAGTTGAGCCAAATGAAAACCCATGAAAATTACAACTGTCAAAAAACAAATAACAAATAATTTCCAATTTTTAAATGTTCAAAATTATCGAAATGAGGGCAGAGCCAAGTTTACTTGAACTCTACCGAATGCAGGCAAAATTATTGAAATTTTGTATTTGAGACGGAGCTCACTTCGGCAGGCATGCTTCAACTCCGATAGCTATTAGAACTCAGCACATCGCAGTACGGTGAAGCACAACGCCTTCAGGCTCATTGCGTAAAATATCAATTACTGTTGACTTCGTCGCTACCCGGAAAATTTTCTTGATTCGAAACCCATTATAAATCATGTAACGAAAAGACGCAAAAATGGGGGTTTAGCATTACACAGTCTGGGATTCTCTGCAGGTTTAAGAATCACAAACTCCTGTCCATACTAACTCAGTAAATACTAAAAGTCAATATTGAAAGATGATAAAAAGCTGTAGAGTTGATTAGATATCTACCCTCCAGCATAATACTTTAGAACCAGCGTATATTGCCTTTTTGTAACTTTGTAAATATTTGTATTTTGCAGCATATAAATTTTATTAAATTTGTATTTTTACTATTAAGTTTCAAAATCAATACACAAAACCATTGCAGAAACGAACACCTGTAGTGGATATGTTAGAAAATGATTCCTGAAAAGCTTAAAGACATACTGCAAAAAGGCGAGGGGATAGAAATTGAGTTTAAAACCTCCCGGTTTGAACTCAACAAAGATGCCTTTGATTCCATTTGTGCTTTTCTCAATCGCAAGGGTGGTTACTTATTGCTTGGGGTTAAGGATGACGGGACAGTAGTGGGAGTCAATGAAGATTGCATACAGGACATCATCAATAACATAGTAACTAATGCCAACAATTCGCAAAAGATCAATCCTCCGTTTTATCTTTCAACGCAGGTATAAGATTACGAAGATAAAAAGGTGATCTGTATATATGTGCCGGAAAGTTCGCAGGTACACAGCACAAACGGGCAGATATTCGACCGGAATGAAGACGGAGATTTTGACATTACCCGCAGGACAGAGCAAGTTACCCAGCTTTACTTGCGTAAACAAGCCACCTACTCGGAAAACCGGATTTATCCTTACCTGAAATTGTCGGATTTCAAACCGGAATTATTCAAGCGTGTAAGAACGATGGCAAAGAACCAGCAGGCAGATCATCCGTGGCTGAACATGACGGACGATGAGCTACTGCGTTCTGCTGGATTATTTAAACACGATCATAAAACCGGAAAAAATGGTTATACTCTGGCTGCCGTTTTGCTGCTTGGAAAAGATGAAGTCATTCAAAGCATCTTGCCCCACCATAAAACAGATGCCATTCTCAGGATTGATAATATAGATCGTTATGATGACCGGGACGACATCCGCACCAATCTCATTGATAGTTATGACAGGCTTATGTCTTTTGTTAGAAAGCATTTACATGATAAATTCTACCAGCAAGATGAACAACGAATAAGCCTACGTGACCGTATTTTTCGTGAGGTGGTCGGAAACCTGCTAGTCCACCGTGAATTTGCCAATGCTTTTCCTGCCAAGTTTATCATTGAAAAAGACCGCGTATTATCCGAAAACTGGAACCGTCCGCATGACGGTGGTGTAATTGATCCGGCTAATTTTTCACCTTATCCCAAGAATCCGGTAATCGCAAAGTTTTTCAAGGAAATTGGACGTGTAGATGAATTGGGGTCGGGCGTTCGTAACACTTTCAAATACTGCGGCATCTATACCCCTGGAGCTCAACCCGAGTTTATTGAGGATGATGTTTTCAAGACATTTATTCCACTTAAATCCAAACATAGTGAAAATGAAGTTTTGGTATTAGAATGGGTTGAGGTTCGGAGAAAAGTTCGGGAGAAGTTCGGAGAAAAGTTCGGTGGTAGTTCGGAGAAAATCGTAGAGCTAATTTTTGGAGACCAGTATATTACTGCCTCTAAAATGGCTAATGTCATAGGGGTTACAGAAAGAGCTGTAGAAAAACAACTGGCAAAGCTGAAAGAAAAAGATGTTATTGTCAGAATTGGTCCGGATAAAGGAGGGCATTGGAAAATAAACTTGTAAGATTGACTTCCTTTCAGGATCTGCCGGGTTTTTGGCATGGCTTTTTGCATTCAACACCCGAAAGTTTTCGGGTTTTGCCGCAAAAACACATGCCAAAAACCTTCCTGTGTTCATTCAAATAACCACGGATTACGGATAAATCCTCACCCGGGGCTATCCATAGTTGAGCTACTTCGGCGCCGCTCACTTCGGCAGGCTCAGTACATCGCAGCACAACGCCTTCGGGGTCATTGTGTAAAACATCAATTTGTGTTGACTTAGTCCTTCCCCCGTAAATTTTCTTGATCCGAAACCCATTATAAATCATGTAACCAAAAGACGCAAAAATGGGGGTTTAGCATTACACAGTTTATCATTGGATATTCAACTGCAAGTCAATCTCAACTCTGTGTATTTGTGTTTCAGAAATCGTTTTTCGGTAGTTTTAATTTTAATTACCCCGAATTCGGGGGTTTTGGAAAATAATGAGCTGTTGAAATCCTGACACGACACCAGGTATTATAGCCGGAAAATTTAGACCGTCAATAATTTACTCCTTATCAAACATCGGCTGGACATCCTTTTCTTTAATGTATTCGTGTATTCTGTCAAGCTCAGAAATATCGACATAATCAAAGTAATTAATGTTTCTGAAATGATTCCATTTCTTGTGTTGCCCGGTCATGACTTTATCAGGCTCTTTCCCTATCACAAAGTATTTTCCTTCAGAATTGTTGCTTTCAATTGCCTTTATTAGAGCCAAATAATCCCCGGCATGTGTATTAAGTGTCTTTTCTCCCCGGGTGAAATCAAATACATTGCCGGCAACTGTAATACCGTTTTTACCAATCAGGTTTACTTTCACCTGATGCGTAAGGTTATTAAAAATTTCTATCTCAGGGCTTATGGTTTTATCGATATTAACGTTTTGTTGTATTCTGGAATACAGGTTCTTTTTCACAATTGGTATGATGTCTGATTTAACCCGTTTTTCTTTTGCCGGAACAGCCTTGTAAATTAGCTTTTTAAACATCTCATCAAACACCTGTGAATCAATGTCTGTAAACAGTTTATATGGTTGAGAAAAGGATAAAAGATTTTGGTTATACACAGATAAATAATTGATGTATTTTTCAGTAAAAACAGGATCGGTTAATTTGCTGGGATTCACGGCCATTTCGTCCTTGATACCAATCTCATTGTTTAAGTCAACAGTTTTATTAATGTTTGAAAGGCTTTCTTCAAGCAATGAAGCAGCACCCTCATGGAAGAATTTTTTAACATGCCTTAGTTTTTCTTCTGAGTAATTAAAAATGATTTGATTTTCACCTATCATTAATAATCCCAGGCTTACCCTGTCCGGGATATAAGTGTTTAACACGGCGGATATAATTGTATAAAAAGCTTTCATTTGTTGTTTAGTTTAAGGGTGAAAAATTGTTTGAATTGATTGATGGATTCATTTATCCATGATTCACTAAACAAATAATCTAACAAAATGGATTTTTGCTTAATGTTAACATGCCATGTTGCCGGGACATTTCGTAATATGGTATTTTTATGTTTTTCGCAATTAGCAACATAATGTTTAAATTCTTTTGTTATTTCTTCTATTAAATTAACGCAATAAGCTTTATTATGTTTTTGCAAAAATACAGAAAAAAGCTTAGAATTCATTATTGTATCATATTCGTTGATTAAAAACATTTCATCTTTTGCCATCATAGTATTAAAAACACATCCATGATCAATTGGGATTAACTTGAAATTGTTTTTTGTGACTGGAGATATCAGTAAATTATTGTTGTTTAATGTTCTGTCTTCATTTGACATCCATACATCAAACAATGCAATCCTTGCTAAATCATCAAAGTTTGCAATTTTGTTTGTTATTCTCTTTTGCTTGTTTTCTCCGATAATAAAATCATCAGATTCTTTTGCATACTCCAAATACCGGACACAAAAAAGGGGATGAGAAAAATTACGATACGTTATGCCACTGAATTCTTTTATCACCTCTTCATTTACCTGTTCCCGGTCAATATTTACAAATCCAAAATTTGGAAAATCTATATTCGAAAGTTTTAAAAGATAGGCTGAAATGTATTCATTAAATAACATCTCAGTATTTGCCCTTAAAGCATGCTTACACAGGTAGTAATCATAATCCGATGCCATTATCTTAAATGGGAAAGTACTGGTTCCAATTACATCTTTCACATTAATTTCAGAGATACATTGTAATTGTAGAATTTTCATCGGTAAATACCATGCTTTATTACATGCAAATATAATTGTTTCTTTATGAATAACATAATCTACCTTATTTGCTTTTCTTTTCACGTGTCCACCAGTGTGAGTATTTGTGTTTCAGGCTCATTGATTAAAAACAGCAATTTGTGTTGACTTAGTCCTTCTCACGGAAATTTTCTTGATCTGAACCCCATTATAAATCATGTAACCAAAAGACGCAAAAATGGGGGTTATTGTGACACAGTTTATCATTGATTATTCATCTGCATGTCAAATACAGCTCCCTGTTTGTGCTTCAGTCAGCTCTTTTCATGTAAATGATGCTCCGGGAGGTATTTTTGCGCCAGGACGTAGCCGGATTAGCTTGCTGCAGCAGCGCTTTTGCCGGCTGGAGCTGTGGCAGAGTGGAGCGATGGAGCGGAACTCCTGTCCACAGCTTATCAGCCGCAAAGCGGTGCAAGGCAACTAGCAGGCGAAGGCCGCCCGGGCGCCCTCATTCAAAAACAAATCGTTTATCTGCAATACCACCTGTCAGCTCTGCCATGAATCACTCCCTCTCCCCATCTCTCCATCTCTCCATCTCTCAATCACCCCATCACCCCATCTCTCTATCTCAAAAAACCTCAGCGTCTCCCTTCAGCAGCTTCAGCTGAATCCGTTCTCGCTCCATATCAACACTCAGCACTTCCACAATCACATGCTGGTGCATATTGACAATGTCAGCCGGATCGGAGACAAAGCGGTCGGCGAGGTTGGAAATGTGAATGAGCCCGTTTTGTTTCAGCCCGATATCCACAAACGCACCAAACCGTGTAATGTTGGTCACAATGCCCGGCAATTTCATGCCTGTTTCCAGGTCTTCAATTTTCCGTACAGCATCCGAAAAGGTAAACATTTTTATCGGCGGACGCGGGTCACGGCCTGGTTTTGCCAACTCTGTCACAATGTCTTTCAGGCTGGGCATGCCAACCTCCCCTTCCGTATAGTTCTCCAGCCTGATGGTGCTTATCAGTTTTTCATTACCAACAAGTGCATCCAGTGACACCCCCAGGTCAGCGGCCATTTTTTCGACAATATGATAAGATTCCGGATGCACAGCACTGTCATCAAGTGGGTATGCAGCGCCTTTGACACGCAAAAAGCCGGCCGATTGCTGAAAAGCCTTTGCTCCCATCATGGGCACATTTTTCAGTTCACTGCGGGATGAAAAAGACTGGTGTTCTTTTCTGTAGTCAACGATATTTTTTGCCAGTTTCGGCCCCAACCCTGACACATAAGCCAGCAAGTGCTCACTTGCCGTATTCAAATCCACGCCCACCATATTGACACAGGATTCCACTACCCTGTCAAGGCTTTGCTGCAACTTTTTCTGGTCCACATCGTGCTGGTATTGCCCAATGCCAATGGATTTCGGGTCAATTTTCACAAGCTCTGCCAGCGGGTCTATCAGGCGTCGTCCGATGCTGACGGCACCACGTACCGTAACATCGTACTGCGGAAATTCTTTCCTTGCTACCGGCGAAGCTGAATACACAGACGCACCGTTTTCACTCACCATAAACACCGACACATCTTTTTTATACTCAATGCTTTTGATAAAATGCTCCGTCTCCCGGCTGGCCGTGCCATTTCCCACGGCTATTGCCTCAATGTCAAACGCTTCCACGAGGCTCGATATTTTCTTTTTGGCCTGCTTGCGTTCTTTGCGCGGCGGATGCGGGTAAATGGTCTCGTTGTGCAGCAAATCCCCGTGTTCATTGAGGCAAACCACTTTACACCCTGTTCTGTAACCGGGGTCTAAAGCAAGCACAGCTTTATTTCCCAGTGGTGGCGCCATCAGCAATTGTTTCAGGTTGCCGGCAAACACACGGATGGATTCATCATCGGCCTTTTCTTTGAACAGGTTTTTCATTTCCGTTTCCATGGCCGGTTGCAGCAAGCGCTTGTAGCTGTCCTCTGCAGCCTTTTCCACTTCCCCTGAAGCAGCATTACGGCCTCGTACAAACTTATTTTTGAGCAGGTCAAGTGCATCATCCTCATCGGGTTTTACCTGTAATCTCAGGTACCCCTCTGTCTCTCCCCTTCGTATTGCCAGCATACGGTGTGCCGGACAGGTTTTTATTTTTTCGGAAAAATCAAAATAATCCTGGTATTTGTCCGCTTCTTCCGGGTTTTCGGCCACTTTCTTTTTCACTTGTTTTGCATATATGTATGCCTCATGCCTGAACAAACGGCGCATGGCGTGCCTGGCAGACCTGTTTTCATTTATCCACTCAGCCACAATATCACGGGCGCCCTGCAACACCTCGTCCACAGATGCCATCTCCTCTCCCACACATTTTTCAGCTTCCAACCCAATGTCATGCTGTTTTTGCGCCATCATCATTTTTGCCAGGGGCTCCAGGCCTTTTTCCCTTGCAATGTCCGCCCTTGTACGCCGCTTTGGCTTATACGGCAAAAATATATCCTCAAGCATGGTCAGGGTATCCGCATTCTGCAGTTGCTGTTCCAGTTCAGAGGTCAAAATATCCCGTTCTGACAATGATTTGAGGATACTTTTCCGGCGCTTATCCACTTCCTGCAGGTAGTCCAGCCTGTTTTTAACCTCGCCCACCTGCACCTCATCCATGCTGCCGGTACGCTCTTTACGGTAACGGCTGATAAAAGGAATGGTGGCCCCTCCTGCCAGCAATCCGGCACAAGCCTCAACCTGTTTGTAATTCAAATTCAGCTCATCAGCGATTTTCTGTATCATCCTGGAATGTAATTCTGCCATAATTATCGTGCCCATTTTGTTTTAAGCTGACAAATATAACGGAAATTGACCGGATGAAATAATGAGCACCACCTGCCAGGTCTCCCATTGTGTAAAATAAGCAATTATTATTGCATTGCTTATGGTATTGATGGCTGACCTGACAGGTGGCTGAATAATTAAATGTGTTTTTTTTGGGCAGCGGGAAAAAACATAGCCTCCGGGCAACATGGTCTCCGGCTCCGCCGGGCTGCGGGAAAAGATTTTCTTATTTAAAGCATCTTTTTTTCATTTTTGCATCCAAACATAAAAACCATTTGTTCAACATTTATTAACTTTACACGGTAAGAAAAGAACAAACATGAATTACAGGCATATCAGACGACCCTTTTTTCTTACGATGTAATATAACATGAACATGAAATTTGGTAATCAGGAGCATAGCGGATTAAATCATACCCCTATAATTCGTAAAACAAAGTTTCGTTTTTACGAAGAACTGAATGACCATTTACCCAAACCCTGGAAAAAGAAAGTTTTTGTATATGAATTCAAAGGAAAGCCATCCATTAAAAACACCATTCAAGCCATTGGGGTTCCACACGTAGAAGTGGATTTGATTTTGGTGAATGGTACATCGGTGGATTTTAATTACCAATTGCAAGGAGGTGAACAAATTTCAGTTTATCCACAGTTTGAGTCCCTCGACATTTCACCTGTAATAAAACTACGTCCAAAACCTTTGCGCAATAGCCGGTTTGTGGTAGATGTAAACCTGGGGAAACTCGCTCAGAAATTACGTTTGCTGGGTTTTGACACATTATACAGAAATGATTTTAAAGACGATGAAATCATTGAAATTTCCCTGAAAGAACAACGTATTATTCTTACCCGCGACAAGGGTATTTTAAAACACAATGCGGTAACACACGGATACTTTATTAGAAATGATGATTCAAAAAAGCAATTGAACGAAGTGGTTGAACGGTTTCAGCTTCAAAATTTTTTCCGGCCTTTTTCGCGCTGCTCTAATTGTAACGGAGAATTGAAAGAAGTGTCCAAAGCCAATTTATCAACAATGTTGCCGGACGCTATTTTGAATCATTATCACGAGTTCTGGGAATGCACAGGGTGCGGACAAGTTTATTGGAAAGGGTCTCATTTTAAACGAATTCTCAAGTGGATTGATGAGTTGAAAAATGTTTAGATTTTTATATATTTGTATTATGTCAAACCAAAACAAACATTTGCCATGAAAAAACCTGATATTTTAGACCATGTTAACGACCCAAGGTACATTCCAGGCATATACAATTATTGCGACAGGTGGTGTGAACGATGTTCATATAAAACCCGCTGCCTGAATTACGAAATGTCTCATGAAAAACTAGAGGATCTGGAAAATGAAAGCGCTGAAAATGAAAAATTCTGGGGAAAAATGCATGATGTGTTTAGCGAAACCCTGGAATTAATTGACTATGTCGCTAAAGAACAAGGCATTGACCTGAATAACATTGAACCGGATCCTGAATTTGAAAAGAAAGAAGAAGAAATAGAAAAAGCAGCAAAACAACATGAATTATCCATCAAATCGGAAAAATACTATAAAATTGTTGATAAATGGTTTAAAGAAGAATTTGATACCCTAAAGCAAAAAGAAGAATTTTTGAACAAAAACCTGGAAATGGGCATTAATGAAAAGGCCGCCATGCAGGCAGGTAATGATATTGGTGATGCCATTGATGTCATCAAATGGTATATGTTTCAAATACATGTAAAATTCATGAGAGCGCTATCAAACAAAAAAGAGCTGTATGATTTCGACGAAGAAGATGATTTTCCGAGCGATGCAGACGGGTCTGTAAAAGTGGCGCTTTTGGGCATTGACAGGTCAATAGCTGCCTGGAAAAAACTACACGACCATTTTGAAGAAAAAGCCGACGATATACTTGATATCATTCTGTTGCTTGACAGATTAAGGCGCAAAGCAGAGCAATGTTTTCCCAAAGCACGCGCTTTTGTCAGGCCCGGATTTGATACGGGGGAAAGCCCGGTGTATAAAGGGAAATAACTCCCAGATATTTTTTGCATCGCTTTTATATTTCTAATCGCCCTTTCAGAAGGGACTTTTTGCAGGACATAATTAGTGTCCGTCAATAATATAAGAAACTCTTTATTTTTAAAATCCCAAACCCAAAATCCAAATTTCAAAAACCTGTCCGGCGAAACAAAGTGGAGACGGATAAATACCAACTTCTAAATCCCAATTTTTCAAACTAATTGCTATGTATGGGATTTCTCATGTTTGTATTATTTTTTTTGGGATTTTAGATCCGTCTTCGCTAAGCTACGCCGGACAAGTTTTTGGATTTATTTTGGAT
>CAZGPW010000297.1:0-4658 GCA_964527535.1 uncultured Bacteroidales bacterium | reverse complement strand
GCGGGCAAACCTAACCAGTATCTCGTCGGTATCGGTACAGCCGTAATTGTCTTCTGTCCATTCAAGCAGGAAGGCATCGTAATTCGGATTGCCTTCGGTATGTACTTGAGAATACACTACCGTGTTGGGAACCGTATCATTCTCAAATGTGATATTACTGCTGAAATTTGCCCATTCTCCTGTCGAAGTTCCTACTGAAAAGTCGGCGATCAGATCGCCTTCAAGGCCACAGAACAGGGTGTCTATTCCGGCATTTGCTTCGGGCATCTCAATAAAATGCACGGTCCATGGGTCTGATGTATCGGAACAAAAAGTTGGTGGTTCATTGTCCGGATGATTACTTTCTGTCCAGTAAAAATCATAATACCCATAATAGGTTACTTCTACTGTATCGTTATATTCCTGATGATAAAAATCCACGCTGTTGTTGGGAACGGCTACCCAGTTACCGTTTACACCACTGCCGGGATTTTCGGCACGCAGGTTAAATTTGCGCCCGCATACGGCCGTGTCTTCAGGGTCCATAGCCAATTCTGCTGTGGGCTTACGAAAGAAAGTGACCTTTACGGTATCCATGCTGGTACATTCATCATTGGATTCCTGCCAAACCAGATGAACTGAGCCATAATCGCCATAGTTTACCCCGGTATTGGGATTGTTGGGATCGCTATAGCTGATACCGGGTTCTGATAACCAACCTCCGTCAAATCCAGCAGAGACCGCAGACATGGTTGTGGTATCACCACACACGTTAAAATCCTCACCGGCAGAAATGACAGGTTTTTCTTTGAAGGTAATGGTAATGGTATCCCTGTCATTACAGCTTTGTCTTAATGAGTTGTTTTCCCGCCAGATAAATTGATATTCTCCGTGTTGAGTTACATTCACAATGGTTGCAGCCGTATCCGCATCGGAAAAACTGGCATTCCCATTGTTATCGGGATGATCATACCACTGTCCAAACGGTTCATAATTATCTGTTTGTGATAAATTATAATAGGCTTCCAGGTTGTATGATTGACCACAGACCTCATCATCATTACCGGCATTAGCGTTTGGTCTTTTGTAAAAAGTTACATAAGCGGTATCCATATCGGAGCATCCGATATTATTAAGTTTCCAGATGAAAGGGATGGTAACATGGGCAGAATCTCCATAAGCACCGGGCGGTATGGTGACTGTAGCATCCGGGAGGTTTTGTGTGCCGTTCCATGTTACGGTATGCGTACCACAAATCCAGGTGCCATCAGCAAAACCGGATCCTGTGGTATCAGCATCAAAAGTGTATTGATTGCCACAAACTTCAGGTTGATCGTTATCGCCTACGTACGCATAAGGTTCACGTGAAAAAGTAATTTGTGTTTGAGCCTGTTCTGTACATACAACGCCTTGTTCCTCTGTGCTTTCCGTCCAGTAAAAAATAACCGTTTGTGATAAACCGTCATAATTTGGAATGCTTGCTGTGGTATTGGGGTTGTCAACAGGGTCAAATGTCGGATGTATAGTATCTCCTGAAATGGTTACAGCAGACCATGATCCATCACCCGTAACATTGGATACTGACAAATTGTAGGTTTGTCCACAGGTTGTATCAACAGCTGTGGAAATAACAGGTTGGGGTTCCTCAATGAAAGTGATTTCAACCTGATCATTTTTGGTACATCCTCCGTTGTTTTCTGTCCATGTTAAAGTGTATGTGCCATAATTGTTAGCAGTCACTGTAGTTTCCGGGTCACTTGAGTCTTCGAAAAACACCTGGCTTCCAGTCCAATACCCGGTTGTTCCAGATAGGCTGGGTATTGCATTTAAGGAGTAAGAGAGGCCACAAATTACATCATTTTCACCAGCGTATGCCGTTGGTGTCTGATTAAAATGAACCATAACGTTATCGCTGTTTGTACATCCCGAATTACTGACTGTCCATGTAAATTCTACATCACCATAATCGCCAACAAGCACGGACATTGCTGTATCGTGTACTGTTGAACCGGCGATGGGAGAAAAAGATTCGGAAGCAGACCACGTTCCGGTCATCCCTGGTGCTGGTGCATTTGCTAAAACTTCGACTTCCAGACTACACACAGAGAGTTCATTATGAATGGTATGTGCAATTGGATTTTGGTGCCACATTACAGGTTTTCCCTGAGCTACTGAATAACATGGGTCTGTCGGATCAGGATGGCCGCTGCCGTCATTGTTCCCGGCTACAGCAGAAATATAATACGTTGTACCTGTATTCAGTCCTGAAATATCCTGGAAACAAAATTCAGTGGTGTTGTTATTTTCAAGTATTGTTGGAGGTGAAGAGCCGTCATGTAAAATAAATTCAAACACATCATCGCCATCCAGAACTTCATCGCCGTTGTGTAAGCCTGTTGGAGTACACTCATCCTGACATAAGTTGATTGTTTGGAGATCTACCATGCTGCCGGCATTTGTGGTGCAGCTACAATCATGAGAGCCAACAAAATTAAATTCGCTGCATCCATTTGTATCGTAAACATCCAGGTCATAAGTGGAAGCACTAGGGAAAGTTTCAGAATAAGAACCAGAATAATCAGTCCCGTTAACAATAAAATCAGCGGGGTCACCATTGCTGTCAACCACATCAAAACTTACTTCATAATCTCCGCCAACGCATACGGTATCGGAAAAATTCTCTACAATTATGATTGGATGAATAGTAATATCGAAATTCGTGTCTTGCGTACAATCATTGGCGTCAGTTACGGTAACACTGTAGGTGTCTGAGGCATCCAGTGAAATTGAGCTTCCGGTTTCACCTGTTGACCAATCGTATGAGTATGGTGCTGTTCCATTCAGCACTTCAACCGTTGCGGTGGCATCATCCCCTTCACATACCGGGGTGTCATAATTTACTGTTATGTCTAAATCGGAATAATCTATATCCACGTTGTCAGTTTCCTCGCATGTTCCGTAAGTTACAGTGACATAATATGTTCCTGGGTCAAGGTCTGTTATTGTTTGAGATGTTTCTCCTGTGCTCCAGTTAAAATCACAATCGTCCGGATTAGCACCATCAACTTCAGCAGTCGCTTCGAAAGGACCATTACAAATATCGCCGGATTCAACTATGTCAACACTTATACTGCCTTCATCAAGTATGGTAAAATTAATTACGGTATCACCACAAGGGGATTCATCTGTAACTGTTACAGAATAATCTCCGGGATCAATGTCATCTATTGACATGGCACTTTCGCCAGTACTCCAATCAACATCCGGGGTGCCTGAACATGAGTGATTAACAGTAATTGAAGCTGATCCTCCAATACCGCACACAGCGTCGCTTGTATTCAGCGTTACTTGCAGCTCAGGATCAATAAATGGTGCAGCAAAACCAAAAGTACATAAAGATGTACCGCTAAGCCCACTGTATCCATCCATAGCAAGGATATAATCTCCAGGGGGCAAATTTTCTGAAAACACAACTGTTCCTGTTCCGTTTGCACATCCGTAATATGAACCTGTGTTGTTTGCAGGATCACTGGAAGGACTACCACCAACATCAGCACAACTAGAGCCATCCCATGACCATACTGCAAGCTGTATCTCAGGATTGGTCGGGCCTTCATTTGAAACGCATTCGCCATTTTCCGCTTCAATGGTATAGGGTTGATCATCATCTTCTGTAACGGTAAAATGATAAAAAATGGTGTTGTCACTTGAATTCCAGCCACATTCTTCAGGAGCCTGTACCGGCCCCGGGCTACTCAATATATTACAACCACCGGTGGTTAATTCTACTGCAGATTCACATTCATCTTCATCCATGTCAAGACGTACCGATGCAGCGATAAAAAATTGCTGGTCAAGGTTATTTTCATCCCATACACGAATGTAAATGGTTTCACCAGGTGTCAGTCCTGATATTTGTTCCCACCGGATCTCACCGTTTTGCATAAAACCACCATCAGATTCAAAACAATCCAGTAATGTTAAATTTGAACAATCTGTTCCCGAATATACAGCCATGCCGGGAGCCGAAAAATCCATCGTCATGGGCACATAGTCTGAATTAAAGGCATGAAAGGCCATGGTATTGATTCCCGGGGGCACAGTAAATGTGTACCATAAATCATTGGTGGAACCACTGCTGAATGATGCACATGATGGAACCGGACTTGTTGTTGATGGGGTTGCTGCGCCTATGTCAACAGACTCCAGTGCCATTTCTCCACAGGTTGAATACTGTTCAATTGGCATGTTTACGGCGGTTGCACAATCATCCTGGGCATGTAATGTTATAAATGGCATTAAACATGTTACAAATAATAGAACTACACTTTTGCTTTTCATAATCTTAACCTTTTGTTTTAATATTTGTTAAATTCATTTGTTATTTTGTTAAATGGAATGGTCCCTGAAGATCGTATTCATATCCATCTATGCCTTCTCCTTTAATGATATAATAATATACCCCTGGTGATGCTTCAGAGCCTCCATCAAGTTTGCCGTCCCATCCGGCTTCTTCATCTTCATAGTTGTCCCACTCATAAATAGTACGGCCCCAGCGGTTCACTACTTTACCATGGAAGGTTTTCAGCGTTTGCGCTTTTACCTGGAAATAATCGTTCACGCCATCGCCGTTGGGGGTGAAAATATTCGGCACTTCCAGATTTGACCGGTCATCAACT
>CAZGPW010000296.1:0-3187 GCA_964527535.1 uncultured Bacteroidales bacterium | reverse complement strand
GTATGTGTATCCCGACTCATCATCAAGCTCCTTAGCGGAGAACTTGTAGCGGGCGTCGAAATTGTGGTTGCGCTGGGAGGTGAAAAGCTCGCCGAAAGGAAGGTATTGTAAGTGCTGCTCTGCTTCACCATGTCTTTCAGTGATAAAGCTGCTGCTGCCGAGGTGATCGGGGTGGTAGAAGTATTGCCGGTCTTCAGGATCATTATGGGGATCGTGTGCCGGATGGAGTCCTTCGTGTATATCCCATTCCCCGGAATAGCCGGTGCAATCAATGTTGCGATGTACTAAATGGTGTAACCGAATGGCAATTTCATCTTCATCGCCATCAATAAACTCCAGTGGTGGGGATGTTGGTGGCACCTGTGCCGGCCCGAAACCACCGCCCACTTTGCTGCATACCCTTTCACCTTCAATGAAGTAGTGTTTGGTGTATTCGTGCTCGGTCATCACCAGGTAAGGGCTGGTGTATAGTGTTTTATCAAGATACACGTTGCTGTATGTGGTTTCTCCGGTTATCTGCATTTGCGTTTCTTCACCGGTTAACTTCCAGGTGCGGTCACCCGCGTCGTCGTACAAATATACAGATAAATTTGACATCTCACCACGATTGTGGATTGCTGAGAGGCGGTTTTCTTGGCAACGAAAAACTTTTTGATGTTTGACCCCGGCCGGGGTCGTATGTTTGTAGCAAAAACCTTTGCAACAAGCATTGGGATCATAGGGTAGTCCAACAAAATAATTTTGATTTTTATTCGTAATAAAAAGCTTGTATAGCTTTTGCTTTTAAGGATTAATTGCTGTTGTAATTCATTTATTGAGCTTTAAAAATATTTTTTCACGTGTTTAAATTTCGTATATTTGCAAAAGAATAGTCTGTTTTTAGACTCATATAATATGTTATGCATTTACAGTATATTTCAGATAGCAAAGGAAAAACAACAGGTGTTTTTATT
This sequence comes from uncultured Bacteroidales bacterium, assembly GCA_964527535.1. Lineage (GTDB taxonomy): Bacteria > Bacteroidota > Bacteroidia > Bacteroidales > ML635J-15 > JAQIBY01. The sequence continues at coordinate 2,234 of CAZGPW010000296.1, read as the reverse complement.
CCAATAAAGGAATGGAATAAGTTAAAAGAAAAATATAAGGGCATTGAACAAGAAGAAATTGACATTCCGGAATGGCATAAATATTTGGTAAAGGAGAGACTTGAAAATTATATTAAAAATCCGGATTCTGCGGAGGATTTCAATGATGCTATGGATGATATTGAAAACGGATTGTAATGTATAAAGCCATCATCCTACCTCTTGCAAAAAAGGATATCAGGGAAGCTGGTAAAACAGGTAAACAAAGAGATTCTTAAGCGTATTGAAGCTGTTGACAAAATGAAGCCGGAAGAAAAGAAAATGATTTACGCTTTTCTGGATGCTTTTATCACTAAAACAAGGTTGAAAACGTTGATATAAAATAAAAACAATAAGTTTACTTACCAAATCTCAAGCCAATAAATTAATTCATTGTCTTTTTCATTTATTGCAATACCCCTGGAATAACCGTTTTTCCACTCTTCTGGCAAACCCTTGCCATCGGTTAAGTAATCTTTTTTCAAAAAGTTGCCTGGTGATGAACTTATAACAAAAAAAACGTAATTACTCATCTCTATATCTGAGAAATGCATTTTCTGATTATTATTCTTAAATATTTTAGGGATATTTGGCAACAGAAGTAACGAATCTATTTTTGTTCCTGATTTTATTTCATTTTCATGATCTATTATCAAACTGTTTTTATCATAGAAACCAATTTCAATATTTTTGCCCTTCATTGATTCATAAAGATTATCAACTTTTTGCTCAGAAGTTTTAAATAATACTGTAAAGCCATATCTATTGCGTTTTTTCTCAAATTTGGGTAAATTAAGGCTTACATGAAAAGTATCACCAATGTTTTGAGGAAAATGGTTAATCATTGTATCAGAAAACTCCTCTGATGCTATTTTATATGATTTTTCATATTGCTTATTCACAGCACTTTGTTTGTCTCCATTTTCGTGTAAGCAACCCGTAAAAGATATGATAAAAAGGATAAAACAAATTATAATATAGTAATTTTTAATGCAGTACCTCATTTAATTAAAATTTTACCAATTTACATTTATTTCAATTTTCACTCTTGCATCTGTTGAAACACAATTGTCAAGATACCAGCCAACAAAAGATTTTCGTTTATTGTTAACACCGTAAACAACATCTTCCCGGTAAATTTCATGAGTATAATTTTGGAAACCCAAGCTACTAGGTTTTAAATCAAGGTAATCCCTATTTTCCCTGCCAACTGGTACCTGACCATTTTTCACATACTTATCATCAATGCCTTTGGTTATTTCAGTACCATTGATAACGGTTCTGCTTCCAAATCTCCCCAAACTTACGCTGGTTTCATATTGTTCGTTTTCAACTTCAACTTTCCCTGTCACTTTCCTAAATCCATTTTCACCCATCTTTTGTTCAATTTCTGCTGATGACATATCAACCTGTTCATATTCAGGTTCCGGAACCATTCCAGGGTCACTTTTATCAACATTTACATTGTCTTTGGCAATAAACACCCTGTCCGGTTTATCGTTGTCAACATACCTGAGCAATTTACCATCCTGGTCAAAATAAAAATCATCATCCAGCATCCCCGTAGGATCAACCCTGTTCAATGGGTTCCATTGCACATAATTGTACGGGCTCAAGGATGGGCGTTCTTTTGCTAATGGGTCAACACTCAGCCAGTTGCTCAGCTCAGGATCGTAGTAGCGTGCTCCAAAGTATGTGTATCCCGACTCATCATCAAGCTCTTTAGCGGAGAACTTGTACCGGGCGTCAAACTCGTGGTTGCGCTGGGAGGTGAAGAGCTCGCCGAAAGGCAAATACTGTAAGTGCTGTTCGGCTTCACCATGTCTTTCAGTAATAAAGCTGCTGCTGCCGAGGTGGTCGGGGTGGTAGAAGTATTGCCGGTCTTCGGAATAATTGGTATCATGGTGTGCCGGCTCAAGCCCTGAATGTATTTCCCATTCCCCGGAATAGCCGGAGCATTCAATATGTCTGGAAATCAAATGCTTAAGTCTGTGAGCTACTTCATCTTCATCGCCAGCAATAAACTCCAGTGGTTCTGAGGTGGGCGGCACCTGCGCCGGCCCGAAACCACCACCCACTTTGCTGCATACCCTTTCACCTTCAATGAAATAGTGTTTGGTGTATTCGTGCTCGGTCATCACCAGGTAAGGGCTTGTGTATAGTGTTTTATCAAGATACACGTTGCTGTATGTGGTTTCTCCGTTTATCTGCATTTG
>CAZGPW010000295.1:0-10395 GCA_964527535.1 uncultured Bacteroidales bacterium | reverse complement strand
CCCGACAACATTACACCTAACTTTTTATCTTTATACCGATATTCAATCTCTTAAAAATGTCAATTAAATCAATAATAATATTGAATATTGTAAACTTGCCTGGCGCCAGACAGGTTTGAACGCAACTTGGTATCACATAGTAAACTAACGAATTTATTATTTTATGATGCAATAAAAAATATGGACTGCAACAACAATTTTCACAACTCCCAGATTAGTTTAAACTTAGTTTGTTTTCATGACTTTTTTGTAAAAAAGTATAAAAACAAACACCCCTGTTGTGATGGAAGCATCTGCAATGTTAAAAACAGGTTTAAAGAAAGTAAAAGGATGGCCTCCGATTTTAGGAAACCATTCCGGGTAGTATCCATTGATAATGGGAAAATAAAACATGTCAACCACCTTTCCATGTAAATAGTTTCCATATCCTCCTCCTTCGGGAAAGATTTCGGCCACCTGAAACGAACTGTGATCAAATATAACACCGTAAAACGCTGAATCGATCAGGTTTCCCAAAGCCCCGGCCACGATAAGTGATAGTGCCACGATAAAATAATAATTGGTGCCTTTTGTTATGCTGTGAAACAGGTAATATCCCATAAAACCAATGGCTACAATACGAAACAAGCTCAAAATCAGTTTTCCTGATGAGCCGCCAAATTCCATGCCAAATGCCATCCCCGGGTTTTCAGTAAAGTGAATGATAAACCAATCTGCAATGCGGTATTCTTCACCCAGCATCATATTTGTTTTGATCCAGATTTTAAGTGCCTGATCAATGATTATGATCAGAAGAATGATTCCGGAGGCAATTAAAATCTTCTTTTTATTGTTTCCCATTTGCGTTACGTAGCATTGCACACCAAAAAATCAAAGGTACAAAAATTACCACCATGATTTTTGACAGGTTTTTATTTTCTGTTATTTTTTGCCTCAATGCTAAGCGTAGCATGTGGTACCGCTCTAAGTCGTTCTTTAGAGATCAGTTTTCCGGTTTCTCTGCATACCCCATACGTGCCATTCTCAATGCGTACAAGGGCAGCGTTAAGATGGCGGATAAATTTTTCCTGGCGTTGGGCAAGCCGTCCGGCCTCTTCTTTTGACAAAACGGCAGCACCTTCTTCAAGCACTTTAAATGTAGGGGATGTGTCCTGTATATCATTGCTGCCATTGTGATTCAAGGCAGATTTATACAATTCGTAATCCCGTTTGGCTTTGTCAAGCTTTTTGAGAATAAGTTCCTTGAACTCCTGAAGCTCTTGCTTACTGTATCTCCTTTTTTCTTTTTTTTCTTCGGTCATAATATCATCGTTTTGGTAGTTTACCTGTGTTACGCTTTTGCAATGTGTAAAGTTGCATTTTGATTATTATTTATGTTAACGTGAATTATTGGTTTTTGTTCCAGTTTTTCAAAAGTTTTTATCGACAATGCCAGCGTTTGTTCACAAATATACGATTTATATAAGGTTATAGCTTCCTGAGTTTCAGGGTCTGAAGCGACCTGAATGTGTATTTTGTTGGTAACATCAAAACCGCTGTCTTTTCTCAGGTTTTGAATTCTGTTGATCAATTCACGGGCAATGCCTTCCTTTTTAAGTTCATCGGTTATTTTAACGTCCAAAGCCACGGTTAAATTCCCCTGATTGCTTACTTCCCAGCCGGGGATGTCTTCAGAGTATATTTCCACATCTTCCGGGCAAAGGGTGATGGCTTGCCCGTCTATGTCAAGAGAATATTCTCCCTGATTTTCCAGCCTGGCAATGTCTTTCTGCGACATCCGGGATATTTTTGGTGCAATTTGTTTCATCAGCTTACCATATTTTGGGCCAAGGCTTTTGAAATTTGGTTTGATCCTTTTCACCAGCACTTCTGAAGCATCACTCAGATACTCTATGCTTTTGATATTGGTTTCTGTTTTTATGATGTTTTCCACTTTTTCCAATTGCTGTTGCATTTTTTTATCAGATACCGGGATCATGATTTTTTGCAGGGGTTGTCTCACTTTGATGTTGACTTTTCGCCTCAGCGCTAAAATCATGCTTGAAATGTTTTGGGCCATTTGCATGCGTTCTTCGAGGTCTTTTTGTATGAGTGATTTTTCATATACCGGAAAGCCTTCGAGGTGAACAGATGATTCAGCCTTGTTCAATGTCAGGTCAGCGTATAATTTTTCAGGATAAAATGGCGATAGCGGGCACATCAGTTTAGCAATCGTCAGCAGGCATTCGTGTAATGTCTGGTAAGCAGCGAGTTTGTCTTCATTCATCTCTCCGCCCCAATACCGTTTTCTGCCAAGGCGCACGTACCAATTACTTAAATGATCAATCACAAAATTTTGTATCAACCTGCCGGCACGTGTTGGTTCATATTTATCCAAAGATTTTGTCACATCAGTAATCAGGCTGTGTAATTGAGAAACAATCCACTGATCAAGCATGGGCCTCTGATTAACAGGTATTTTTTCCTGTAAAACATCAAAATCGTCAATGTTGGCGTACAGCGCAAAGAAATTGTAGGTATTGTAAAGGGTGCTGAAAAATTTACGCTGTACTTCTTCGATGCCTTTGGGATCAAATTTTAAATTATCCCAGGGCTGTGCATTGGTTACCATATACCACCGCAGTGCATCTGCCCCGTGTTTATCCATGGTTTCAAACGGGTCCACAGCGTTGCCAAGCCTTTTAGACATTTTATTGCCGTATTTATCCAGCACCAGTCCATTGGATATGATGTTTTTAAACGCCACATCATCGCTGATCATAGTAGCAATGGCATGCAGGGTAAAGAACCATCCCCGCGTTTGATCCACGCCTTCTGCGATAAAATCCGCAGGAACACGCTCATGGAAATCATCCTTATGCTCAAAAGGATAATGCCATTGAGCATAAGGCATCGCACCGGAATCAAACCAAACGTCAATGAGGTCAGATTCACGTTTCATTGGTTCCCCGGAGTCACTAACCAGCACAATGTCATCAACAAAAGGCCTGTGCAAGTCTATTTTTTCATAGTTTTCAGCAGATACATCTCCGGTTTTAAAACCTGAAAATGGATTTTTATCCATAAATCCGGTTTTTACCGATTTTTCAATTTCGCCGAGTAATTGCTTCACAGATCCGATGCATTTTCGCTCTTTGCCATCTTCGGTACTCCAGATTGGCAAGGGTGTTCCCCAATACCTTGAGCGGCTGAGGTTCCAGTCAACCAGGTTTTCCAGCCATTTTCCAAACCGGCCTTCCCCTGTGCTTTTTGGTTTCCAGTTGATGGTTTTGTTTAGCTCTATCATGCGTTCTTTTACTTCTGTGGTTTTAATGAACCATGAATCAAGGGGGTAGTACAAAATCGGTTTATCGGTACGCCAGCAATGCGGGTAATTATGCACGTATTTTTCCACCTGAAATGCCTTGCCCTGTTTTTTAAGGGTCACAGCGATATCAACATCCAAAGCAGGGTCATCGGATTTGGCATTTTCATCGTACTCATTTTTGACATAGCGCCCGGCAAATGGTCTGTAATTATCAATGTTGACATATTTTTTTACAAAATCATCATCAATATCTTCAATGGGTATCATCCGGCCTTTTTTGTCCACCATGGGGACTTTTTGATTGTCCTTATCTATAAGGATCAATGGAGCGATATTTGAGATTTTAGCAACGCGATCATCGTCAGCACCAAAGGTCGGAGCAATGTGAACAAGCCCTGTTCCTTCCCCGGTAGTAACATAATCAGCTGCGATAATCCTGAAAGCATCTCCCATTGGCTTAACCCATGGTATCAATTGCTCATAAGACATTCCTACAAGGGATGAACCTTTATATTCATCCACCACCTGCCAGGGTATTTTTTTGCTGCCGGGTTTGAAATCGTTAAAATCTCCGTTTCTAAAATCTTCTGAAAAATACGCATTCACAAGGTCTTTAGCCAATATGACATGTACCGGGTTCCCCACGTACGGATTGACGGTTTTTATCAGTGCATAATCAAGGTCATGACCGACAGCCAAAGCTGTATTTGATGGCAATGTCCAGGGTGTGGTGGTCCATGCCAGAAAATACACATCGGTGTCACACTTATCAAGAACCGGCTTGTTTTGCGGTTCATCCGGTACATGAAACATGCCTGTCACTGTAGTATCTTTGACATCCTTGTAACACCCCGGCTGATTAAGTTCATGTGTACTCAGACCCGTTCCTGCAGCAGGGGAATAGGGCTGTATGGTATATCCCTTATACAGTAAGCCTTTGTCATACAGCACTTTCAGTAAATACCACAAAGTTTCAATGTAACGGTTATCATAGGTTACGTATGGGTCATCCATGTTAATCCAGTATCCCATCTGCCGGGTAAGGTTTTCCCACATGTCCGTATATTTCATCACTTCACTCCGGCATGTTTTGTTAAACTGCTCAACACTGATGTCTTTTCCAATGGATTCTTTGGAGATTCCCAGGGTGTTCTCGACAGACAATTCGACCGGCAGGCCATGGGTATCCCATCCTGCTTTACGTCTAACCTGATACCCCTGCATGGTTTTGTATCTGCAGATGATATCTTTAATGGTACGTGCCATCACATGGTGAATGCCCGGTTTACCATTGGCTGACGGAGGGCCTTCGTGAAAAATAAATGGTTTAGCTTCAGCTCTGTTTTCTACAGATTTCTCAAAGCTTTTTTCCGCTTTCCACTTCTCTTGAATTTCACGATTTACGTTTGGTAAATCAAGTGAATTATACTCAGGAAATTTTGAATGCATTCTTTTCTTATTTAACTGAATTTTGCAAACTGCAAATATACTTTCTGTGGAATGAGTTTCCAAATGATATTTGATTCAGATGCATGAATAAAAGATTTCAGTTTGGAATTATTTGATTTTTGGAGTCAACGGTGGTCTGTTCCTCTCATATAACCCTTTTTAAAATTCACTGTTATTTTATTGTGAAAACCTGGCTTATTGGGGGAGAGTTTGAATAAAATCCTTATTTTGAAGTTCCCCTATTTTCCCAGGGGCGAGTACTGATTATTATCTTCATTGCTGTGGTACAAATCAATAGCAACAATAACAGCAATAAAGCCCCAGAAAGGTGCGGATGCCTTGTCAGTATCAAGAAAATTGTTTAGAAAACCATGAATAAAATACGTCATTAAACCAATCAAAGACATCAGTAATAAGGTTCGGGTGTATTTATCACTGGTTTTTTTGTATCTTTTCAATGCCGTGATAAGCACGGTTAGAAATACAGCAAAAAAGCTGAGCAAGCCCAAAACGCCTTGTTCTGACATAGGCCCGAGGTATTCGGAATGGGCATTACCCATGTCTCCGGCATTTGTACTGATTATGGTTTTCTCATATGAGCGCTGGAAAGGCGCATACTGGAACTGGTATGTACCTGGCCCCCATCCGAGAAAAGGTTTTTCTTTGAACATCCGCAAAGCGCAATTCCACCTGTTGATACGTTCTTTATTGGAGGCATCCGTGGCAACATTACTGATGCTTTGAACATGTTCTTTAAAATCGGTGGAACTATCCTGTTTGTTCTGTTCCAACATGACCATGATATCAGTCTGGTAAATAAAAAACAAAACCACCAACGCCGCAACACCAGCAAGCACCCATTTGTAATTAATTTTCAAACGGATAACGAGATAAACACCGAATGCTCCTATAAGACTAACCCACGCAGCCCTGGTGTATGATAACACGATGGAAATTAAAAACAGAAACAATAAAAAAGCAATGACATATTTGAAAAAGCCCTTGTTCTTTTTCAGGTAGTAAAATCCGGTAAGCACCGGGATAAACATGGCCAGAATAGCACCATAAGAGGTGTGGTCATTGTAAAATGGCTTGACAACGGAATGTGCTGATTTTTGTGTAAACCCAAAAGTGGCATGTTCAACCAGGGTAATGACAATCACAATTACAACGGGGATTAGCGATATCCAGAAAAACTTTGGTATGTTTTCCTTCTTTTTCAACACCAGTACCATCAAAAAGTAAAAACCAATGACAAACCACAGTCTGGATAAAAAATATTTTATGGATATCCATGGCATTGTACTGGTAATACTGGTTATCAACATCCAGAACAACATGAAAAATATGGCCCATGTCACCGGGTGATTCAACACTTTTTTGTCGTAAGATTTTTCGAGGGCCTGCTTGAGCAAAAAAATCAACATCAAACCAAACAACAGGGGTTCGGTAGGCAAAGCCATGTTAAACCCAAGGCCGGGGTACAACATATCGAGTGGGATGGAAAGGGGAACAAAAAACACTGTAACCCACAGCAGTTTATCCATGGCAAAAAAACCAAACAAAAGGACAAGCAAGGCAAACGGGAGGAGGCTAATTAAAAAGGTTTCCCTGGTCAGCAGTGCATAAGCGTTCAGAGCGATAAACAAAAAGCTCAACAGGTAAAAAAGCCATATTTTTTTTTTATTAAAACTCACTTTATTCAGATCGTGTGATTTTGGCTTTGTCAATCAGTACTAAAATAAACAGCCCTGCAATGAAGGCACCAAGTACCGAAAACAGAATGATAACCCAGCGTATTGGATAGGCTTTTTTGTCAGCAGGAAAAGGCTCGGCAACAACATGGGCATACGTGATTTCTTTGCTTGTATCCATGATGTATGTTTCCAGTTTAATTTTTAAATCGTGATGGTCTTCCATGGCATTCCACAACAAAGAGTCAGTTTTAAGAAAGTCGCCACCTAATTCTTTCCAGCTTCCCAGGTTTTTACGTGCCTGACTAAGGCTGCGGCCATTGGTGATGGCTTCGGTATATTGTTCTACCTGTATGTCATAATGAAGCAAATCATTTTCCTTTCTAAATTTTTTCAATACATCGCCCAGAGAATCTATTTCTGCCATTTTTGTGCTGACCCTTCTGCTGTAAATATTTACCTGTTCCTTTGATTTTACTTTATTAAGCTGTAGTTGTTTTTGATCGTAAAAAGCAATGATGGAATCCACGACATCAGATGCCAATTGGGGGTCTGTGTCCATAAAGGTAATTTCTATGGCTCCATTCGGCGTTTTGCTAAAACTTATATTTTTATCAAAGCGGTTATTTAAGGTGGCCAGGTACTCCGGGTCATCAGGAGCAATGCCGTAATGCTCAGCCAGGTTAAAAGTTTCATATATTTTAAAGCGTATGTCACTGGATTGAAGCACTTCCAGCATTTGTTCGGTTTCTGACTCTTCTGACAAGGTAATCACATTGAAAGGATAAAGCACTGCTTTGGATTCATATTTTGGTTTGATAAAATAACTTGAGGAAAACAAAACAGCAAGCGCTCCGGCCACTACCATAATGATAATTAAATGATATTTCCACCGGTTAATGAGATTAAACAAATTTTTGTTTTTAAAATAACTTTCCATAACAGTATAATTTGGTAACTGAAAAGTCAAACGCCCGACTTTCCGGTTTCTTGGGTTAAATTTTATTTTTTTTTTAGGTTCTCAAAAATAATCAACACTATTATCGCCAGCAGAAAAGCAGAAACCGTAGATAACATCACAATCAACCAGCGCACAGGATAACTCTTTTTTTCAGCTTTTACGGCTTTGTTCACTACATATTTGTAAGGAAGATCTTGTTCTGCATCAATTTTTGCTTCCTTATATTTTGATTCAATTTCCGTCAGTTTTTTTTGTTCAAATTCCAGTGCGCTTACGATATCTGTATAGGCAGCTCCGTATTTGGCAAGCGTATCAAGTTTTTCTTTAATAAGCTTGGCCCCTTTATAATTGCCTTCAGCCATTGCTTTGGCATATTGATCATTAAACACTTCCGTTTGGGAAGCAAATTCAAAAATCCCATGACCATGCAATTCATTTAACCTGTCTTGCATGTCTCTGAGTTTTTCTTTTTGAGCTAAATATTCTTTTTCAACCAGTTTAAGAGCTTTACCTGCACGTTCCTGTTTCATTTGGTTCATCACAGTATCAAGTTGTGCGGCAATGGTATTGGCAATCAATGCTGCCGTATCCGGATTACGGTCCAGCACTTCTATCTCAACCGACTGATATTCCGTTCTGTTGATGGAAATATTTTTGTCGTATTTGCGATGCAAAGTTGTGATTGGATACTTGGAGTTTGTATCAATCTGATAATGCGCTTTCAGATTGAATTTGTCAATGATTTTATCCCTTATATCACTTGATTTGAGCACCTGCATCATTTGCTCTACCTCTTCTTCCTCTCCAAATGCCAACAAGTCATTCTCAGTGTTTCTGTTTGACAGAAGTGATTTTGATATGCTGGCAGAGCTGGTAGGGTATAAAATAACGGTAGATTCATATTTTTCCTGAATCATCAAACTAACAACAACAGACACCGTAGCAGCAACAACAAGCACTACCATCAACGGGTTCCGGTATTTAATAATCAAATCCAGAAGATTATTTGCTTCAAATTGTGATGAATAGTTTTTTCTTTCCTTCATGCAATTCATTCAAAATGTTACACAGGGCACAAAGGTATAATAATTTTTTAATTATGCTGAAACATTTCTTCCTGAAAAGTGTTACAAAAAATACTATCTTTGTTATGTTGATTGGTGTATTTATTAAAATTTTAATATCATAACATTATGAGAAAAGTGTTGGAAGAACCCTACTGTAGTGAGTGTAATCAGGTTATAAAAACAATTTTTACCAAATTAACGCCAGGCGAAATTGATTATATAAGCGAAAGAAAAAGCTGTCAGACTTATGAAAAAGGGATGATCCTATATGAAGAAGGCAGTCGCATAAACGGTTTTTATTGCATTTGCAAAGGCATCATAAAAGTTTTTAAAACCGGGATGGAAGGAAAAGAGCAGATCATTCGCTTTGCCAAACCCGGAGATATCATAGGTTACAGATCTGTTATCAGTGGAGATCCGGCGTGCACATCAGCCAAAGTGCTGAAAGATGCTGTTATTTGTTTTATTTATACCCGTGATTTATATCATCTGTTGCGAAAGAATGCAGAATTCGGTATTGAAATGCTTCAACTGGCGTGTACTGAATTGGGAGAGGCCAACGATTATATTACCGACATAGCTCAAAAATCTGTCAGAGAAAGGCTGGCAGAGGTGCTTATTGACCTTAAGAATCAATTTGGACTGGATGAGGACGGCATTCTGCAAATATACCTTACGCGCGAAGAACTTGCCAATATGATAGGAACCGCCACAGAGTCAGTTATCCGGCTGCTTTCCGAATTTAAACATGATAAAATCATTGGACTGCACGGCCGGAAAATCATCATTCTTGATGAAACCCGGCTAAACCGCATTGCTAAAATGCTGTAATCAATGACAACAGATGTCATCAAAGAAAAGATCATCAACGAGCAGGACATTTCCCTGCCCGAGGCCATGCAACTTTGGTCTTCAGTACCTTTAGCCGGAATTATTTACCTCGCTGACACCCTGCGCCGAAAAAAGCATCCCGGCAATCGGGTTAGCTGGATCATAGACAGAAACATTAACATCACCAACGTTTGCTTTTCCCAATGTTCATTTTGCAATTTTTGCGTTACCAAAAACAGCCCGGATGCTTTTGTTTTGAGTCTGGATGAATACAGGCAAAAAATCGACGAACTTTTTGACCTGGGCGGTGATCAGATTTTGCTTCAGGGTGGACTGCATCCCGATTTGAATCTTGATTATTACGTGGATTTATTTTCCCGCCTGAAATCTGAATACCCGGACTTAAAATTGCATGCATTAGGGCCACCCGAAATTGTATGGTTATCCAAACAATCCGGAAAAAATTACGCTGAAGTGCTTCAATTGTTACAAGATGCCGGGTTAGACAGCCTTCCAGGCGCCGGGGCTGAAATTCTCAGCGACAGGGTGCGGAAAATTGTATCTCCCGGCAAAGCCACCGTTGAACAATGGCTGGAGGTCATGCGTGAAGCGCATAAACAGGGGCTGATCACCTCGGCTACCATGATGTTCGGGTTTATTGAAAGTGTACAGGAACGCCTGAAACATCTGATTCTGTTACGCGACCTGCAACATGAAAAACCTGACGGAAAACCCGGGTTTCTGGCATTTATTCCATGGCCGTATCAACGGTATCAAACCCGCCTGCTGAAAAATCACCCTGACATACCGGATATATATGGCGCAGAATACCTCAAAATGATTGCTTTCAGCCGCATCATTCTGCACAATATACCCAATATACAATCCAGCTGGCTTACTGTAGGTAAAGATGTAGGGGCAATGGGACTTCATGCCGGAGCAAACGATTTGGGCTCGGTGATGATCGAAGAACAGGTGGTTGCCTCCGCAGGATCTCATCACAAAACAACCCCCGATGACATTCAGAATATCATACGCAATGCAGGTTTTACACCCGTCAGGCGTAATCAAAAATATGAATTCCGG
>CAZGPW010000294.1:0-12290 GCA_964527535.1 uncultured Bacteroidales bacterium | reverse complement strand
ACGAATTTGAGTATCTATCTGTTATTCTGCATTTTAAAAATTTTAAATATTTTTTCAATGATAGTTTTATAGTCCAATTTTTTCAAGTTGGGTTAAATCTCCAGGCATTTAATAGTGTAGAAGACTTAGCATCTAAATTATTATCAGAGATTTATAAAAACTTTTCAATACAGAAACTCACAGATTATTTTAAAAGCTTTCGTATTATACCAAGTGTCAATGTGAATCCGATAAGTCAGGACATATCTGTATCTTTCTCTCAATCTGATAAAAAACAAATAATCTTAGAAGATGTTTTTAACTTGTTAGAAAAGCTTACTAAGAATGCGAAAGTAATATGTGTATTCGATGAGTTTCAAGATATCTTTCGTATAGATAAGGGTTTAGACAGGATTTTGAGAACAATAATTCAGGAAAACCGAAATGTCAATTATGTTTTCTTAGGAAGCGAAGAGTCTCTGATGAAATACATTTTTGAAGATGTAAAATCACCATTTTATCATTTTGGATATCTAATGTATTTGTCCTCCATAACGGAAAATGATTTTAAAAAATTCTTAACAGCCAGATTTAAGCATTCAAAAGTAGATATCTCTCCCAAACAAATTGATGACATTATTCATTTCACTCAAAGTCATCCATATTACACACAGCAATTGGCATTTAATGTATGGAATAATCTTGTAATAAGTGGCAATCGCAAAGGTATTGTAAGAGAAACTATTGAACAAATTGTGCAAAAACATGACAATGACTACGAACGTTTATGGCAGAACTTAAATAATACAGATAGAAAATTACTTAAAGGCTTAGCATTATTCGATAACAGTCCGCTTACATCAGAATTCGGTGCTAAGGCAGGTATTCGTTCTACCAGTACGGTTTTAAGTTCTCTTAAGAGGTTAATCCAAAAATCATATTTAATAAAACTTGATAAAAAGTATAAGATTGAAGACCCGTTTTTCGCGAATTGGATTCGAAATTTTACGAGTTAATCGCTTTATTCCGGGTTTCGGGTTTCGGGTTTTCCGTCTCCACTCCGTTCCGCCGGACAGGCTGTGTTTCGGGTTTTTATTGAGTTGTTTTTTCTTAATGTACTTAATCGCTTAATGAACTTAATGTTTCCTTTTTTTCTTGAGCCATTAAGGCATTAAGGTAGTTAAGGGTTTCATTAAGGTTTTTCTTAATGCCCTTAATCGCTTAATGATCTTAATGTTTCCTTTTTTTGAGCCATTAAGGTAATTAACCGCTCAATAAAGTAACCCAAAAAGCCAAAGGGGAATATTATTTAATACGCCGGTTTCAACATCATCTTTTACAAGATAAGCGTTTTTCAAGCCTTTGATCTGTTTCTGAGATTTGTTTTTACCTCCAACTTCAAAAATATATGTGTTATCAACCACAAAATCTCCTTTCTCAGCTATGGATATATTGTGTAAATCATGTAACTGCGAAATAAAAAAACTTTCACGTAAACTTCCTTCATCCGGCGCTCCGTCGCTTATAGCATAGCTTAAATTGGTATTATTCAGCCAAATTTTATCCGGTTTATTCAGCAAACTAATGCTTTTTGATTGTTTGTAAAGGATGTAAATAAGTTCTGCTCTGTTAAGCAAATGAAAAGCCTGCACAAGTGTATTTCGGGGCAAACCGATTTTTTCACTCAGCCGGCTGACATTCGGAGTAAAGGGAATATTGACAGCCAGGACATAAAGCAGTCTTTTTAACTTGGCAATATTGGCATATTCTATGGGTTTTACTGCAGGCAGGTCAATTTCAAGGATAAGATTGATAATTTGTTGAATTTGTTGATAATATTCGGTTTCATCTCCCTTATAAAATGGATATGCTCCATGCTTTTTATATTGATTAAAATATTTTAACGGTTTTATTTTATTAGCCAAATCAAGGCTGATGCTTTCATGTGATGCAATAAGATTCTCAAATGTAATTTGCGGCAACTGAATATTATGATGAAATTGCATGTATTCACGGAAAGACATTACTTTTAAAGTATAAGTAATTACCCTGCGGCTTAAATCAGATTCTCCCCTGTAAACATCCAATATTGAAGAAGATGTAAAGATAACCTGTAGTCGTGGAAAATCATCGTACATGAGTTTTAATTCACGTGACCAATTGGGGTATTTGTGTACCTCATCAAGCAAAAGCCTTTCACCACCATTTTTTTCAAAATTTTCTGCAAGCAAGTAAAGTGAATTCTCAGTAAAAAAAAGGTCATCCAATGCGACATATAAAGTTGATTTATGCTTCTGAAAGGCAGCTATTTGTAATAACAAAGTAGTTTTACCGGTACCTCTGCTCCCAAGAATGCATATTTGCCGGTTATTGAAATTGATTGTATCATACAGATACCTTTTGAAGGCAAGCGAAATGCTTTGAATTTTTTGCCGGGATTTTCGTAAAAGTGTTTCCATTTTTGCTTTATTTATTTACAAATATAAGCATATTTTGCTATTTACAAAAGCAATTATTAATATATTTTGGTTTTTATAAAAGCAATTTTTGATAAACTTGCACACCAATGTATCAAAAGTACACGGATTGTCCTGGTACGACCACCGGATACAGCCCAAACTCATGAAAATACTTGTACCATGAATAGGGTCGCAAACCGCCAACGGAAACATAAGGCGGGAAATCATAAGCGAGGATGAGGACTTTTTCTTTTCTTGAACCATTAAGGCATTAAGGAAGTTAAGGATTTGTCAAAATCCCGTTGAAAAGTTTTTTGTTTATTCTGTGAACATTTGTTGCTTCCGGGATGGTTGCAATGTGTATATATTTTGTGTTAACGTATTACTTGCATACAAGCTTTTTACACAATCTTTTGCTTTATCCAATTAAAACACATAAAATTGTCATTGGAAAACAGTAAACATTTTTCAACCCGGTGGAATATAGATTCAAAGCCATAACGAAGTGTCCTTTTTGTGATAATACAGATTTCAATATATTGGGAAAAAGGCTTAACCATTCACAAGGACTCAATCCTCATAAGAAAACAGGGATAACAACGACCGTTGTCAAATGCAAAAGATGCGGCTTAATTTTCCCCAATCCGTTACCTGTCCCCAAAAACATAAGTGACCATTATGGAGTACCTCCTGAACAATATTGGAAACCGGATTATTTCAATGTGAATGAAAACCATCTAAACGGGTTCATTAATTGGATGAATAATGTACAACCCATTGACAAAGGATCAAAAATACTCGATATTGGTGCGGGTTTGGGAAGGTCAATGATTGCTTTTGAAAAACATGGTTACGATGCCTATGGTGTTGAGCCATCCGAACCGTTTTATCACAGGGCAATTGAAAAACTGGGGGTAAAAAAAGACAAGTTAAAATTATCCATGATAGAAAATTGTAATTATAAAGAAAACAGTTTTGATGTGGTTGTTTTTTCGGCGGTTTTGGAGCACCTGTATGCACCTGCCATGGTACTTGAAAAAGCAATGTCATGGTTAAAACCCAATGGATTGATGTTTATCGAAGTGCCAAGTGCTAATTGGGTGACGAATAAGATTTATAATTTTATTTATAGAATTAGAGGCAAAGATTACGTTGGTAATTTGAGCCCAATGCATCAACCTTATCATCTGTATGAATTTTCTAAAAAATCCTTTGAGTTACATTCGCTTAAACATAATTATGAGATTGCCGATTCTAAAAACTATGTATGTCAAACGTTTATGCCAAAAATCATTGACCCGGTTTATAAAATGGTATATGAAGAAAACAAACACAGGCATGGACCTGGCAATATGGTTAAGAAAAAAGTAAACTGCCAGGCTTCCGGTAAAATCCTATGCAGGCTTAGGGTAAATTGTTGAGATATGAAATACGTATTAATATCAGGCAGAGAAAGAAGCGGGACAACGTTTTTGTGTAATTTTTTGCATTCACAAACAAACGTAACCATGTACACTGACATTTTTGAACCATTGTTACGAGGCCCCGATGTCACAAAAACCGATGATGATATCATTGATTACCATAAAAGATTGTCCTCGCCGGAGAAAAAAGAATTCATTGAAAAGATAAAACATCAGGCACAGAACCCCAGGTTGCCGGCATACATCAGAAAGGGCTTTACAATCAATTTCAATTTGGATGATTTTAATACGATCGAAGAAGCGTACTATTTGCTGTTAAACGGGATCGCAAAAAAAAATGATGCCATTGTAGGGCACAAAGTTACAAATGGCGAAGTAAATATTCAAAAATTACTTAATCAGACCAATATACACGTAATTTACGTTTACCGGGATCCAAGGGATGTCATGCAATCGTTGCGGATAAAATTTCCCCATGAAGATTTAAACCGGGCCATTGATAATTGGGTGAACTGCTTAAAACTTATATTAAAAATAAAACATAAAAATTTATTATTGATAAAGTATGAAGAACTCATCCGGCAAACACCGGAAGTCAAGAAGAAACTGGAAAATTTTCTGGAGGCAGACCTCAACTTTAACCCGAATAAAATTTATTGTTACAATGATGTGTGGAAAAGTAACACCTCTTATGCTGATGTCAACAGTGTTTTTAATCCTAAGAGCATTTACCGCTGGAAAAAAAATCCAAATAATATTATCAACAGGTACATCAGCATAAAAACAAAACCCATACTAAACACACTCAATTATGAACCGGGAAACACATCACGGCCACAGATGGTAAGCGTAATGGGATTTTTAAGGCTGTTTTACAGGAAATTAACCTATCCGTTTAGAAAGCAACTTTATTCCAGTAAAACACTGACAAAAATGTATCGAAAGGTTAGGAAATGTGATTAAAAAAGTTGTATGCTTTTAATAAAACATTCCATAATGTATTGTGTAAAGGCTTAAGTACATAAAATGATTTTGAAGAATCCAATTCAACACCACCAAACCACCGCTTAAATTTCGTAATGCCTACCGTAAATTTTTTATTTTTCTCGTCAATGTACTTAGCGGTCTGACCAAGGTAATATTTTTTTATACCCTTGTCTCTTAAGTATTTCATCAATTCGAAATGTAAAAAATTACCTGCCCCTTTAGAATTTTTAATTGTACCTCCAAAATTCCAATATGACACATTTCCATAACAAGTACACAAATTACAAGATAGATCAGTTTGCCCGTCAGAGACAACAGCCATAGTAACGTTTTCCTCAGGCAATTTTTGTTCTGAATTTTTTATATAATCAAAATTTGGTGGTCGTTTTGCCGGTTGTTTTAAATAAACTTGTTTTTCAAAATTTATAAAGCGTTCAATATCAGTAATTATTTCAAATTTTAAATTATTTTTTCGAGCTTTTTTAATGTCTTGTATTTTATTCTTTTTAAATGATGACAACAAATCTTCATCAGGTTTATCAATGTCCACATAAAGTGAGAAAAATTCAGTGCGTTTATTGGGCTTTTGATGTAAAGAAATCAATAAATCGTTATTGCCATAAAACCCACCGGCGGTAAAGGTGGTTACTTGATTTTCATCCAGGTATCGTTCAACGGTATCGCTTAATATCCCGATGAGTTTTTTATTGCTTTCTGCGAAATTTGGGTCAAGAATAAGTTCCCCAAACTGTGAAAAAGATCTACTCATTCCGGCAGTTATTTTCCCCAATTTGTTGCTTTCCCAACAGTATAATTTAACACCTCCAATCAATGTGTTATCCTGAAAGAGTTCAAAATAAATGGGTTTGTGATTATAGAATGCGCTCACCGGATCATAAAACGTACTTTGGAGCAAATTGCCGCAATTATGGGCTATTTTGTTCCAGGATTGGGCATTTGCAGGCTGATTCTTAGATATATTAACTCTAATGTTCTCCATGTATAAGGTATTTCAATTTTTTATTATTCATGTTAAACATTGCATCCAGTATGCTCAAACCACTGACAAAATCATTATCATGCAATTGAACATATACAGCATGTGAAAAATCTGTTGTTTTAATCTGTATTCCCGCTGTTTTAAACACATTCAAATCGTGATAACCAATGCCTCCTTTCCCTGACAAATAATAGCCGGCACCCAGACTTTGACAAATATGTACAAGTTTTTGCGTTCTCCCGCCATCTTTAAAATTCAAATCAGATGCTTTTACAATTTTTGTGTCAATGTCAAGCAATGTGCAAATTTCTTTGATGGCATATTCATTGTTTGCTGCCAAGTTATGAGTAAACCGGTTGTAGATGTTTTCTATACGCGGGAAAATACGGTTAAAGTTTTTTGACTTTTTGTAAGCAAAATACAAGGTTTTCAGGTGTTTCTTTTTCCAATTAAATTTATCTGTGCATTTTACATTACGGATTGTCATATCATTATCCCGAATAACAGGACAAGTAAGCCACTGTACGCCGTTGGCGGTTTTTATTTTCGTCCTGTTTACATACGCTTGTTGTGAATTTAATTCTATTTGAACGGTATCATAAAGCACAAACACATCTGATTGAGCAATTTTATAGAAATACCCCAGCCAGGGGAAAAAATTGGGTTGATGTATGGCGCAAATTTTATGCATTGCCTTGATTCTTAATTTTCTTCATTTATAAGCCTTTTCATTTAAAACCCAAAAGTATTATTTTTTTCACAAAAATTATCATTATGCTTTTTGTTCCAGAGTTTTTACCATTAAGGAATTAAGGTAGTTAAGGGTTTCATTAAGGGTTTTTCTTAATGTTCTTAATGCTTAATGAACTTAATGTTTCCTTTTCTTGAACCATTAAGGCATTAAGGATTTCATTAAGGGTTTTCTTAATGCCCTTAATCGCTTAATGAACTTAATTTTTCCTTTTTTTTGAACCATTAAGGCATTAAGGTAGTTGAGGTCTTCATTAAGGGTTATCAATAATATAATGATCTAATGTATCATACAAAGCCACCAACTTTTTTTGCTCGTTTTCCCAATTAAGCTGTTTGGCCGCTTTCTTGGCTTGTGTCTGAAAATGATCATAATGATTTAATATGGTTTCAAACCCATTCAGGTAAGCATTTTTTGTATCCGGATTAACGCACACGCCGCAATCGTATGTTTCCACGATGTTTGCATATTCGGGTTGTTTGGTTGCAAGTACAGGGATTCCGGCATGTATGTATTCAAAGAGTTTGTTGTCCAAAGCGTACCAATAGGAAAGGTTTTTTTTATTCCACGTAGGCACGAGTCCCACATCTGCCGATGATAAATATTCCGGGATTTGACTGGGTTTTATCAAATCATGAAAAAACACATTTTTGATTTTATTGTTTTTAACATATTCCATGATGGCTTTACTGTTCATGTTTTTCGATGCAATAAAAACCAATGCTGTATTTTTACGGTTGTGAAATTCATTAAGCACCTGCTCTAAGTTTAGTGTTTTGGCATAGATATTTGCTCCTATAAAAACCAGTATCCTGGTGTTTTCAGGGATGTTATAAATTTGTCTTAGGGTATTTCTTTTGCTGTTAAACCTGGCTGGCTCGGGTAGATTTCTAATGACAGCAGGCTGGTGTTTTAGTTTGAAATAATGCTTGAGATTATCTGCAACGGATTGATTCACTGTAATCAAATAATCTATAGCCTGTCGATTTCTTTTTTCCCTTACTACCTGCATTTTTCTAACCACATACGATTTTAATCCAAGCCATAAATTATTGTAGTTAGAAAGGTTTATCGGCCAGTCGTGAAAAAGCTCATGCGAATCATATATAACTATGGTGCCGGGGCGTAGTTTTTTAATGCGTGCAGCAAGATGCAACATTGTCTGGTCATTGGCATGAATGATATCAAATGAAAATTCTTCTGTGATTTGTTTTGCATATTGCTTGAAACAACCGGGTTTTTTTATGTTAAAAATATCATCGTTAAAAACACGAAAAACCTTGACATTATCAACTGTTTCATGATCCTTCAAGTACGCTTTTTTTGTTGCAAGCAATGTTACATCATACCCATGAGCGGCAAGCGTAACGGATTCTCTGTAAACCCTGTTATCATGGGTAAATTGATTATCCAGCAACACCAGTATTTTTTTATTTTTTATAGTATCCATCTGACCACTTCAAACGCTTCAGCGTATTTACTTCTTGCCTGTACGCCCCGGGTTTTTGCATGAGCAAAAATAAAATCTTTGGTCATGTAATCCCTGCCGGCCTGGGATTTGTATTCTTTCAGTGCGTTGTATTTTGCCAACACATGCTTTTCTTTGAGCTTTATAAAACATGTGGTGTCAAACGACAGGTTATTCCAAAGCAGTTCGTAACCTAAAATACTGGTGTCCTTAAATGCCCGCAATCCTTCCTGGGCAACCGTGGAATGATCCTGATGCACATCATGAAGCGAGGGCATCAAAATCAGGTCAGGCGCAATCTCTTTTTTAAGTTTTACAAGGTTTTCCAATATTTCCTGCCGTGCAAAGTTTAATTTCCTCACCTGGTAGGAATAAATAATCAAGCGATCATCTTCAATTCCCAAGGATTTGGTTGCTTTTTTGACTTCTTTGGCTAACACATTGCTTTCAAAACCTTCTGGTACGGCTTCCTCTGCTGTGCTAAAAGCCACGTAATAAACGGCTTTCCCTTCTTCAATAAAACGGGAAATAGCACCACCGGCGCCAAGTTCCCCATCGTCAGTATGGGGAGCCAAAACAAGGATAGTGTCAACATTATTAATAATGGTCATAATTGATATGGTTAGAGATGCAAATTAACACTTTTTCTCGTGTTATGAAAAATATATTTCTTGATGGCTTCGCTTAGGGGATTAACAAAATTCAGGGCTAAATCGCTCTGAAGGGTAGGGTTAATCCTTATCTATTATCTTTCTCAGCAATGCATACATTTTAGACGGATTAAGGTGTTCATTAACAAAGTTATATGCATAATCCGCTTTCTTTTTCATTTCATCATACCTGTTATGAAAGCTAAACAGGGCTTCATTCCATTCCTCCATGGTATTGGCAACAATCATAATATCTTCCGCTTTTATCCCGTCAGATAATCCCTGATCAGCACCAATTATCGGTAATTTACTTCCCATGTAATCCAGTACTTTTCCAGCCACAGCAAAATTTTTGTTTTTGTTTGCATTGAAATATGGATACAAACCAACATGCGATGTGGATACCAATTGCGCGAATATTTTATCATCCCATAGATGATGGATTATTTTTAAGCTTGATGAAGATGGAGCGTATTTGCCCATGATGTGCAATTCGATATCAACTTGATGTGATAATTGTTCAAGTAATGGTATAATGTGTAATAAATGATTTTTTGTATTTGATTCTGAACCCGTGTAAAAAAATTTAACAGGCTTTGTAAGGGCCTGATGGTTTGGTTTATATTTTTTTGGATCCACAGCAATGGGCCAGACAAATATTTTGTTCTTATCAAAATGATCTTTAAATGCATTTTTCAACCTTCGGGTGTTAACCATAAGTTTGTCAACGTATTTGAAACTTTGATACGTAAATTCAGGATGCCAGATGTGCACCGGGTCCCAGATGTCCAATAGGATGTGATTGGATTGTTTCCTCAGTATTTTTTCAAAAACAGGTTTATTGTAATCCGGATATAAGGGGAACAAATTCCGTTGTAAAATGATGGTGTTATAACGTATTGCCCGGGGGATTTGAAACGCACGTATCCATGCAATGCGAGAATAAAAAAGGTATTTTGATTGCCTTGATGCATGATTGAACTTATACGATACCTTTTCCCCGAAATGATGAAATTCTTTATATTGAATGTTGTCTTTTTTAAAATAAGGATAAAATGTTTTAAAGCGGCGTGTATGCCCGTCAGAATTTACCGGGGAATGCAAAAATATCCCAATGTCCTTTGGGGTAAATGAAAAAATATGATCAATCCACCTGTAAATGCATGACAACACATAACAGCTTAAATATGCAGCGTATATTGATGTTCTCATGTATAAATACGCGCAGATACGCAATAATTTATTCATTATTTTCATTGTTAAGCACTTGTTGATGAATCCATTTGTATGTGTTGACCATACCGTCTTTCAATGGCTTTGACGGGGCCCATCCAAGTTTTTCTTTAATCAGCTTGTTGTCAGAATTTCTTCCCCTTACACCGAGCGGGCCTTCAACGTTTTTTATTGTTAAATTTTTACCGGAAATATCAATGGTCATTTGAGCGAGGTTATTAATGGATATCATTTCATCAGAGCCTATATTTACCGGGCCGGCAAAATTAGAATCCATTAATCTCCTGACGGCTTCGAGGCATTCGTCAATGTACAGGAAAGAACGGGTTTGTTGGCCATCTCCCCACACCTCAATGTTTCCTCCCTCAGGGGCTTGTGCTACTTTTCTGCACATGGCAGCAGGGGCTTTTTCCTTGCCTCCCTGCCAGGTCCCTTCCGGCCCAAAAATATTATGAAACCTGGCCACCCTGACATTCAGCCCGTAATTGCGCATGAATGAAAAATACAACCTTTCGGAAAACAGTTTTTCCCAACCGTATTCGCTGTCGGGTTGTGCGGGATATGCAGAAGACTCTTCACAATTTGGATTGTCGGGGTTAAGTTGGTTAAATTCAGGGTATATACAAGCCGAAGATGAATAAAAAAGTTTTCCAGCCTTATGTTTTACAGCTCTCTCAACAATGTTAATGTTTATCAATGCCGAATTATGCATCACATTGGCATCGTTTTCGCCGGTAAAGATATACCCTGCTCCGCCCATGTCGGCAGCAAGTTGATATACCTCATCAAAATAACCATCCAGAACCTTATCGCAAGTTTCCTGCAGACGTAAATCTCCGATGATAAATTCATCGGCGTGGGTATCATCAAACTCAGGGTATTTTAAATCTGCACCTCTTACCCAAAAACCTTCTTTTTTTAATTTTTTTACCAAATGTGACCCGATAAATCCGCCCGCACCGAGGACTAAAGCTTTTTTCATATTTTGCATTTTAACTTGTGAATTTTATTCATATATTTTTCCCCTATCGAAAAATGACAATATTTTTTTTGACTTTTTCACTCTATTAATTGCCATATTTAATCCTGTTATTCTCTTGTTAAAAAATGTTTTAATTTCTTTGTAAATATTAGTAACAGGCTCATTAGGTATTTCCTGCAAACTTATTTTATGCACTCTCTCCAAAAGTTCTGAATAATTAAGTTTTTTGGCTTCTTTTTTAAAAAATCTTTTTAATATCTTATTGAAATTAGCTTTTTTATTTCCGTAACAATAATGTAAAATAATTTCATCGGTTGGATAAATTACTTTTCTATCCTGTAACACATAAGACACCATGATTTGATGATATACATAAGGACTCTTACTTATTTTTAATAATTGTAATGACAATGATACCATGTTATTTAGCAAGTCAGTGTTTTCAAAATTAAGTCCGATAACTCCAGAATTCCACATATAAATATTCAGAGGTATTTTAATTTCTTTTTCGTCATACATGAATGTATTATTGCAAAAAATTTGCCTTAAGGTCTCCCAATGTTTTTTTGACTTGTCCGACAATATTCCCTCTCTTCTCCACATTAACACACTTTCCTTATTAATTTTTTTGAATAATTCATCCGGTGGTTTCAAAAAATATGTATCTGTATCCACAAAAACAGCGACACGGGAATAATTTTCCAAGACTGTTTTTATGACCATTGGTTTTGCAATAGCTTTTAAATCGGATGGGTGAGCAAAATCTGGATTTTCTTTTTTTGGTATCCAGGAATTAAGAAGTTCTGGGGTGAAAAAAATTAGTTTTATTGTTTCGTCGCCAAAATAATCTTTAAAGAATTTTACATTGTCTGTAAAAACAATTATCTGAAAGGATAAAAATGGTTTGGTTTTGTAAAAATACTTTAGACTTAATATGGAAAATATGGTTTGACGATGAAATGATATGTTACCTGTTGACAGGTAAATAATAGAAAATTTTTTATCCATGTATTTAAAATATTATTGCATTAAATATGCCTGAAAATTAAATAGAATATTTAAGAAAGTCAATTATTATTTAAATAATAATGTTATCCAAAAATAAACTAAAACCAACATGAACCACAAAAACACAAAACTACAATATTTTGCTTACACCTCAAATTCATTTTACATAAGCCGGAATGCGTTTACCCCTCAATATAAACCGGTTACAGGCAAAATCAGCTCATGCTGGAATTCAGAAAAATTCATTATTTGTAACTAATCAGAGTTAAAATTAAAAAAATCAACTGATATTAACAATTTTTGTTTTGTATTGTGGATAACTTGGGGTTTTTCAAGGTTTTAAACTTTA
>CAZGPW010000293.1:0-8736 GCA_964527535.1 uncultured Bacteroidales bacterium | reverse complement strand
GTGGTTGTTAGGGTCAGTTGGTGGCGATTAGCCTTGGCTGATGCCGCCGCTAATTCGCTTAGCGAGAGCCGGGTAGCGGGAACTGTAAGAAGCCTGAAGGGCTTCAATATGAATAGCCACCGGTGAAACCGGTGGTATTTCAGCCCCGACCCGCTCTACAACCCTGAAGGGGTTGAATGATAAATCTGCCGCTTTTGTCACAAAATTTGCAAAAAAAGCAAATTTTCCGCCAAAAGCTAGGGTGTCGGGTTGCATTTATACCACGGGTTTCACCCGTGGCTATTCATGTTTGACCACTTCGTGGTCAGTTCGTCAAACCACCTGTCAGGCGATGTAGTGAGCGCTGCCGAACTTTCGCCTGACAGGTGGTTGTTAGGGGCAGTTGGTAGCGATTAGCTGGCAGGGTATTAACGTCGGCATCGCCTGTAGCGACATCGACGCCACCAAAGCCGCTAAGGGAAATTAATTCTCAGGAAATTCATACCCGGCAAGCTGCATGATTTTTTTGGGGATATCGGTGTTGTCCATCTGCCCGGAAAAAATTTCCGCACCCTCTCCTATGGCATAAACAGGTACGGAGCCGGCTGTGTGTTCCCAGGTTGTAAACCCTACACCTGCACGTATGTTTAATATCCCGCCATAAGTAACCGGTAAAGGGGAATACCCACCATAGCGAATATGGTATAATTCTTTCCCGTTGTGTTCAGCAGCTATTTCAATCTGTTCAGATTCCTTGCCGGTTAAATCATCCAAATCAAACATTTCCGGGAGATCAGATGCTTGTATTTCTCCCCTCTGAAGTAATTCAGCCATATTTTCAATTGACATACATTGATTTTCCAATAATCTCAAGCTTGTCTGATATTTCATTTCTGCATTTCCGATCGCAATTCCCCCGGTTTCATGGTCTGAAGTTACTACAATCAGGGTTTCGCCGGGGTGTTTTTGATAAAATTTCAAAGCCTCCTGCACGGCTTTATCAAAATCAATGACTTCCCGTACAATGGTAGCAGCATCATTGGCATGAGAAGCCCAATCAATTTTACCGCCTTCCACCATCATAAAAAATCCGTCATCGCCGTATAAATTTTCAATGGCCACCCGTGTAATGTCTGCCAGGGAGTATCCTCCCTGATATTTACGGTCAATGGCATACGGCATCTCAGCTTCATGCCCAAGTACAGGATTGAATAAAGCCATTTTTTGACCTGATGTTATTTTCATGATGTTTGTATCCTCTCTATACACCTGATAACCGTTTTCAACCAGATCATCGTATAAATTCAAATGTTTTTTTTCAGCGTTTCTAATGCCCCCTCCTCCAAAAAAATCAAATCCGCTTTTGGCCATTTGTTTGCCGATCTCAAAATAATTATCCCGGTCTTTACAATGGGCATAAAAAACTGACGGCGTAGCGTGATTTATGCAAACACTTGTAATGATGCCCACTTTTTTGCCTTTGCTTTTTAATACAGCGGCCATGCTTTGATATGGTTTTGTACCATCGGGGCTCATTGATATCCGGTCAATGTTGGTTTTGCGGCCTGTTGCAAGCGCTGTGCCTGCAGCGGCTGACCCGGTAATGAGCCTGTTGGCGGCATGGGTGGTTGATGACCCGCAGACAGGAAGTGTATCAAAGGCCAGTTTTTCAAAGCCAAATGTGTCATGATTGCATGCATGCAAATAAGCTTCTGTCAATTTGATATGCTGCTGACTCATGCCATCGCCAATAAAATAAAAAATATACTTTGGTGAATTGGGGTGTTGAGATGCTTGATTAGAAAAATCACATGCATAACAGAAAAGAAACAGCCCTGCAAAAATCAACGAAAGTTTTATAAATTTACTGTTTTTCATTGTTCTAATGTATTAACTTTGTAACGTGACAAAATTAATTTATTTTTTGTTGATAACACTTTTTTCGGTAAAAATCAGGATGTATGAACATTACACTTTATAACACTCTCAAAAGCAAAAAAGAAACATTCAAACCACTGAATCCACCGCATGTCGGCATGTATGTGTGCGGGCCTACCGTTTATGGAGATGCTCATCTGGGGCATGCCAGGCCGGGGATTACTTTTGATGTTCTTTACAGATATTTAAAGCATGCAGGCTATAACGTACGATACGTACGCAACATTACAGATGTCGGCCATCTGGAAAATGATGCAGATGAAGGGGAAGATAAAGTGGCCAAAAAAGCCAGGCTTGAATCAGTTGAGCCTATGGAAATTGTTTTTCATTATATGCGTTTGTATCATAAAAACATGGATGCACTGAATGTGTTGCGTCCTGATATTGAACCTCAGGCTTCAGGGCATATTCCTGAACAAATTGAAATGGCACAGGATATTCTGGATGCGGGTTATGCGTATGAAACCAACGGCTCTGTGTATTTTGATGTGGAAAAGTACGCAAAGGAATATGATTATGGCAAATTAAGCGGCCGTAAAATAGAAGACCTTATCAGTAATACACGAACCCTTGAGTCTCAATCCGAAAAACGCAATCCGCTGGATTTTGCGTTGTGGAAAAAGGCATCGCCTCAACATATCATGCAATGGAAATCCCCGTGGAGTGTTGGGTTTCCCGGATGGCACCTTGAATGCTCTGTCATGAGCCATAAATACCTCGGCGAAGAATTTGACATCCACGGCGGCGGCATGGATTTGTTGTTTCCGCATCATGAATGTGAAATTGCACAATCCACCGCAGCTCAAGGCAAAGAATCTGTCCGGTACTGGATACACAACAACATGATCACCATCAACGGACAAAAGATGGGTAAATCACTGGGCAACTTCATTACCCTTGATGAACTATTCACAGGCACACACAAAATTCTGGATGAGGCATACAAACCTATGACCATCCGGTTTTTTATTTTACAGGCACACTACCGCAGCACCCTCGATTTTTCCAACGAAGCGCTTAAAGCTGCAGCAAAAGGCTTAAAGCGACTTACAAGGGCATACCATGAAATAGATAAATTACCCGAATCCGAAAAGAGCAGTGTGGATCTATCAGGCATCCGGGAACAATGTGAAAACGCCCTTGCCGATGACCTGAACACCCCCATTGTAATGTCTCATTTGTTTGATGCCGTGAACCTTATCGGTAACATACAAAACGGGAACGAACAGATTTCCGGGGCAGATAAAAAAGCATTAAAAGGCATATTTAACACCTACGCTACTGACATACTTGGTCTTATTTTGGAAGAAAAAGAACACACCAAAAGCGATGATAAATTATCCCCTGTGGTTGACTTGTTGCTTGATATTCGCTTGCAAAGCAAAAAAAACAAGGATTTTGCCACCTCCGATAAAATACGGGATGAATTAAAATCCATCGGCATAAATGTGCGGGACAAAAAAGACGGGTATGACTGGGAAATAGATGAATAAAGCACATCTGTTTTCAGGAATTGTTCAATTTTGCGCAGGGCAACTTTCACAGAAAAGGTGTCACAGCAGGTTCATACCAATAACTAATCTCTTGAAATTGCCATTAAACATCAATGAAATTAGCTCATTCTTTACTCATGGCATGTTCAATTAAGAAAATGTAAGCGTGATGTGCATGATGTGTGAATATTTTATCCGGGTCAGACGGAAATTCCCTGTGATAATTTTCATCTGGAGATAAAACAAGGCTTTGACCGGTACGAACGTAATGCATACAGTCAGTATATTCCGGGATTGTAATATTGCCAACCTCTTTTTTAACTGAGCTTTCAAGCTTTTCACCCAGGTATGTGCGGTAATTTTCCTGTGCTTTTTCGGGATGCCGCTTTAACTTCCGGTAAATGTGACTGAGTGCAATTCGTTTGGGCAATTTTTGATTTTTAAATGCTTCATCTGCATGCGCAAACGGATTGAGGGGATTAAAATCATAAACTGTCTGTACCGTCAATGGCATTTCCGGCACCCAATCCAGCGGATTGATAAGGTTATAAGACCATCCCCCGGCTGTCAATTGTTCATAGTCATACGCAAAATACAAATTACCCACACGTGGGGCTGCAGTGCAATAAGTTTTGAAGCAAATGTTTTCCGGAATGCGTTGTATTTTCTGAAGGTATCGTATCCATGCCGTTACGAGGTATGACAAACCCCCTCCCTGACTGTGACCGGTAACAATAAACCCCTGTATCCCGTTCTGATAGCATGAATCCATTACAGGCAAAATGTCCCTGATGAGGTACGCTGCACAAACAGCATATCCGGAATGAACAGCAGCGCGGGGATTCTCAGCAAACTGATAACTGGTTGTATCTCCATTGGGAAATATAATTTCTCCTTGTGCAGGCAACATGGCTGCATAATAATTTGCCAGCCAGCTTTTTGATGTACCTGTTGATCCCCTGATGGTTATAATTGCTGAATTGCCCCCGTCTGTCCACAATTCCCACATATTATCAAAACCCATTGGCTCAGACCTGTAAATACGATTAAAGCTTTCCGGCTCCGGGATTGGATGCACGCTATCATTGACATAATCTTCATTCCCACCCGTACGCGCTGAAACGTACATGACTTCAAGCAACTCATTTTTATCAAAGCCGGGCTGTAGCGACTGGGCACTTACCGTTTGGAGCAGCACACATGCAATCACAGCAACCAATATATATACTTTATTCACCATAAATAACACCGGAAAAAGCACTCATTTCCGTTTTTTCCTGAACATCAAAACAACAACAACAATAAGTACTACGCCGGCCGCTCCCCAAAGCACATATTTCAACCAGTTCCAAATGCTTTCCTGGCTGAGTTTTTTGGCATAATCCACAGGCAATTGTGCAGGACGTCCTTTGCCCATAATAATGCTCCAGTTTTCAACTTTATCAGTGCTGTCAAACACATCATTGATTTCCAGGCTAAAAAGCGTATCCTGCGGAAAATTCATGATGGATGCGTTCCAGGAAAACTGTGATATAACAGCCCCTGCGCTATCAGCAAGAAATACATGTTCTTTTTTAGCATCCAGTAAGTCCCTTGATGTATCCTTGACAACTATACACGATTTTTTAGGTATTCTAAGGCCTTCTGGAAGTTTAAATTCACCTCTTGTGGTTTGAACGAATGCATTCTCAAGCACCTGTGTCCGGTCAGAAATGTTTACAATTTCAAACCAATTATCAAGGCCGTTTTCATCGTTGCCAAGGAAAAACACTTCAGATAATTTCACCGAGTCTCCGATGGGGTTTTTCTCCAGTTTTTCAGCTTCCACAATCAATGTTGTTACTTTTCCTGTGCTGTCGAGTTCATATTGAGCACCAGATTGTTGCCAGCCCGCCCTGATGTCTAAAAACACCCTGAAACTGTCGGGGTGAATGCTGTCGGGATAGAAAGGATGCCGTATGGTGCTGTGTTGTAATGAATCGTATAATACATGACCCGCCTGTTCAGGTTGTATAATAATATCAATTGTATCGCTTGCTTTCTCCTGAGCATGGCTGATATCACTCATGCAGCACAGCAAGCACAAAAAGGGAACAATATAGAAACATCTTTTCATAAGTCATTGTTTTAACGTTCGTTCAGGCACATTGATGTTGTTATGTTTCATCACCGTGTCAGCAAGTGTTTTGTATTTAATCATTTTATCATACGCATCCGCTTTGAATGCCTCCCGCTTATCCATAAACCTCTGAACTGGCCTAAGCCGGTACTGAATGTGTTGATTATCATCACGGTACTTATACACATACACCAAATCGTAGGCAGCATCACTGATACTCACTTCACCGTTTTCCCGGGACAGAGTCAGGTGCAACAAAGCACCTCCATCTGTGCGCTTAAAATACATATTTGAAATAAAATTTCCAAGCGACCAGGCCACAAAAGTTTCATTTTCTGCTGAATTATCCCACTCCATCGGTTGTAACACATGGGGATGAGTACCAATGATATAATCTGCGCCCCAGTGAAGCAGCGAATCTTTCCATTGTTTTTGGACGGCATTTGGAAAAGACTTGTATTCGTTTCCCCAATGCATTAATGCAATAATTTTATCGGGATTGGATTTTTTGGCAGCAGCAATGTCCTTTTTGGCAACGCCAAAATCCATTACCGATAACAATGTTTCATCTGCCGGGCTATTTGAACCATAAGTATAGTTCAGCAAAGCTAAGCGAATGTTGTTTTTCTCCAGAATCAGGGGAATATTTTCATTCCTTTCATTTTCGGATGCAAACGTTCCGGTATGATGGATTTTAAGACTGTCAAGAACCTCAATGGTTTTCCTGATGCCTTTTGTTCCCCGGTCATTAGCGTGGTTGTTGGCAGTAAGCAACACGTTAAACCCTGCTTTTTTCAGGTCTTCAGCCAATACAGCCGGAGAACCAAAACTGGGATACCCTTTGAATGGTTTAACGCCAAGCGGTTGTTCCAAATTCCCAATGCAAAAATCCGCATTATGCAAAATCTCCTCAACATCTTCAAACCACACTCGAAAATTCCATGTAGAATCATCCGGGTACCAGGCCGATTTAAGTTGGTCGCCATGCACCAAGATATCGCCGGTAAAAAGCAGTGTCAGGCTTGTGTCATTTTTCTGCCCATAAGCTGACAGGCATACCAGTAAAGCTAATAAACAGGTAAAAAATAATTTCATTGTTCTTTGTTGCTAAATATTAAAAACGATGCTACTCTCCATTTTTGTAATCTGTATTGTAAAGAAACCCACATAACCCCGGCGCCATATTTTACAGACCTTCTGAAATTGATTGATGAGGCTTCCTCGAAATACCTTGTGGGGCAAGTAATCTCAGCAATCTCATAACCTGCAAACAATATCTGAGCCAGCATTTGATTGTCAAAAACAAAATCATCGGAATTGGCTGTGTAATTGATGTTTTTCAAAACATTCGCTGAAAAAGCACGGTAACCTGTATGATATTCTGACAATTTCTGATTCATAAGCAGGTTTTGCATAAACGTCAGGAAACGGTTGGCCACATATTTATAAAACGGCATTCCCCCTTTCAAGGCACCTTTTCCAAGAATCCGCGAACCAAGCACAACCGGATACACATCATTGGCTATTAAATACACCATGCTTTCAATCAGTTTAGGGGTGTATTGATAATCCGGATGCAACATAACCACAATATCAGCACCAAGTTTCAATGCAGCATTATAACACGTTTTTTGATTGCCGCCATAACCTTTGTTCTCTTCGTGTTCAATGATGTTTTTTATGCCCAGGGCTTTGGCAATTCTTACGGTATTGTCACTGCTTTTGTCGTCCACCAAAACCACGGTATCCACAAGGTTCAAAGGAATTCCCTCGTAGGTTTTATGGAGCGTGTTTTCGGCATTATAAGCCGGAAGGACAACTATAACTTTTTTATTTTTAATCATAATTTCAAATCGGGTTGAAAACCAGAACAAATATTATACTATGCGTGACACAATAATCATTCTTTGGACCAAAGATAATAAAAAATGAGCATTCGTTTATTTACCCAACCCTAATAAACATGAAAGATTAACCACCTGGCCATGACTACCGGGTTCAAGCCGAGAGGTTAACGCATGATTGCCCTGCCGGTATTCATATTATACCAATTGTGTTTCAAAATGATTGACAAAGAAATTTTGAAACTACAATGGTTAATGCCGATAATACAGCAAAACAAGCATACAGAACGACTTGTGCTGAGGCTCTCGAAGTAAGTGAAAGTATGCGCCATTTTGATGTTTAATCGGTATTATCGCTGCAGCTAAGAGGTACACACTAAAAGCAATCATCATTAATACAATTCCAGCACAAGATCATCTCCCCGAAACCACCATTTTTTTGGAGGCGATGGTTTTGCCATCGGCGACAAGGTAATAAGAATACATTCCCGCACTGAGGTCCTGGCCATATACGATGAGCTCGCCTGTCGGCGGGTTGCGTGTTTCGGGTTTCGGGTTCCGGGTTTCGAGTTTAACCGCCTACCGGCGGTTTTGGGTGCCTCTCGGCTTCGCTCAATACAACGCCCGCAAAAATCATTCTTGGCACTAAAATAAGTCCGCAAGGTTTGTGGTTCATTACGGGTCTATATTTTCATTATTGCTTTGTTGGCATTCACATTATTTCTGCAGCTAAGAGGTGCACACTGAAAGCAATCATCATTAATCAAGCTTATGACACAGAGTCATCTCCGCGATACCACCATTTTTTTGGAGGTGATGGTTTTGCCATCGGCGACAAGATAATAGGAGTACATACCGGCGCTGAGGTCCTGGCCATACACGATGAGCTCGCCGGTGCCGCGCTCGTGGATTTTTACCTGTTTTAAAACCGATCCTGCGTTGTCAATGAACACAATGCGGGCTTCTTTTACCGTTTCCGGTACCTGAAAACTGATGGTGGTTTGTTCTTTAAATGGATTAGGAACGTTCTGGTTTAACACAATGGCTTGCTGGTTGTTCAATTTTACATCCTGTGAAAAAGCGGGGTTGTTATTTTCGCCTGTATCATTGGAAGAGCCTTTGTCGTTATCGCCACAACAGTCATCAACAACGGATGCGAGGTTATCAATTTGTTGCTGCAAATTATCTATCTGGGTTTGTTGTTCTTTCATTGCTTCAACGAGTACGGGCACAAGGCTTGTGTAATCAATGTACAGAAAACCGTTTTGATCCGTTTTTACAACCTCAGGAAAGAGGGGTTGTATTTCCTGCGCTATAATGCCAAGCTTGGTTCCCTCTGACAAGTTACGGTCCGGGGACTGTT
>CAZGPW010000292.1:0-10529 GCA_964527535.1 uncultured Bacteroidales bacterium | reverse complement strand
GGCGATGAAAACATGATGATTGTCAATGGTACGGAAGATGCAAATACAAAAGTCTGGTGCGAAACCATTACAGTGATTCCTCATACAAATTACGTGTTTTCTGCATGGCTCACAAGTGTTCATCCTGATAATCCGGCAATTTTACAGTTTTCCATTGATGGCAACCTTTTAGGAGATCCTTTTCCCGCCACTTCCACTACATGTGAATGGAATCAATTCTATGAACCCTGGTATTCAGGAACCAATACTGAAATTGATATCTGCATTGTTAATCAAAATACCGTTGCCCTAGGAAATGATTTTGCCATTGATGATATTTTCTTTGCTCCCTTATGTGCAGCTATAAATGCAGACTCAGTAACTGTAACAGTACATGATCCAACTGTTGATCTCGGCCCGGATCAGGCTCACTGCGATTATAATGTGCCTGTGACATTGGACGCAGGTGCTGGATTTGATTATGTTTGGAACACAGGCGAAACCACACAAACCATTGATATCGCCACAACAGGTGATTACAGCGTCACAATAACCGATGGCAACGGATGTACCGCCGAAGATGCTATGAACTTAACCGTCAATCCGGCACCAACAGTTGACCTTGGTGACGATCAAACACATTGTGATTACGACGTGCCCGTGACATTGGATGCCGGTGCAGGCTTTGATTACAACTGGAGTACAACTGAAACAACTCAGACCATTGACATCGCCACAACTGATGATTACAGCGTCACAATAACCGATGGCAACGGTTGTACCGCAGAAGACACCATGCACCTGATCGTCAACCCCGCACCAACCGTTGACCTTGGCGCCGATCAAACACATTGTGATTACGATGTGCCCGTGACATTGGATGCCGGTGCCGGTTTTGATTACAATTGGAGTACT
This sequence comes from uncultured Bacteroidales bacterium, assembly GCA_964527535.1. Lineage (GTDB taxonomy): Bacteria > Bacteroidota > Bacteroidia > Bacteroidales > ML635J-15 > JAQIBY01. Next base: position 9,635 of record CAZGPW010000292.1, on the reverse strand, counting down.
GGAGATAATACCCAAACCATTGACATCGCCACAACAGATGATTACAGCGTCACCATCACCGATGGCAATGGCTGTACCGCAGAAGACACCATGCACCTGACCGTCAACTCTGCACCAACAGTTGACCTTGGCGCAGACCAGGTACATTGCGATTATGACGTGCCCGTGACACTGGATGCTGGTGCCGGATTCAATTACAACTGGAGTACAACGGAAACCACACAAACCATTGACATCGCCACAACAGGTGATTACAGCGTCACAATAACCGATGGCAACGGTTGTACCGCCGCGGATACAATGCATCTCACTGTCAACCCCGCACCTACCGTTGACCTTGGCGCAGATCAGGTACATTGCGATTACGATATGCCCGTCACACTGGATGCCGGCGCTGGTTTTGATTACAATTGGAGCACAACTGAAACCACGCAAACCATTGACATAAGCACAACAGATACGTACAGCGTGACAATAACCGACGGAAACGGATGTACCGCTGAAGATGCCATGCACTTGACCGTCAACCCAGCTCCTACCGTTGACCTTGGTGCCGATCAGGTACACTGCGATTACGACGTGCCCGTCACATTAGACGCTGGGGCTGGTTTCAATTACAATTGGAGTACTGGAGATAACACCCAAACCATTGACATCGCAACAACTGATGATTACAGCGTCACCATTACTGACGGAAACGGATGTACCGCTGAAGACGCCATGCACCTGACCGTTAATCCCGCTCCAACCGTTGATCTCGGTGGCGATCAAACGCATTGTGATTACGACGTGCCTGTGACATTAGATGCCGGGGCTGGTTTTGATTACAACTGGAGCACAACGGAAACCACACAGACCATTGACATCGCCACAACCGGTGATTACAGCGTTACAATAACCGACGGAAACGGTTGTACCGCTGAAGACGCCATGCACCTGACCGTCAACCCCGAACCAACAGTTGACCTCGGTGGCGATCAAACACACTGCGATTACGACGTGCCTGTGACATTAGATGCCGGGGCTGGTTTTGATTACAACTGGAGCACGACTGAAACCACCCAAACCATTGACATAAGCACAACGGATAATTACAGCATCACCATTACTGACGGAAACGGTTGTACTGCAACTGATACTATGCACCTGACCGTAAACCCCGCACCTACCGTTGATCTTGGTGCCGACCAGGTACACTGCGATTACGACGTGCCCGTCACACTGGATGCAGGCGCAGGTTACTCATACCAATGGGATACAGGCGAAACCTCACAATTTATATTAAAATTTGAAACAGGAGAATATTCTGTAACCATAACCGATAACAATGGATGTACTGCATCTGATACCCTCTCATTAATTGTCAACCCAGCTCCTGAATTTGACCTTGGTGCGCCTGTTAACATTTGTGATTATAACGCCCCATACACAATCGAATCTGTACCCGGAATGAATAACTACTCGTGGAGCAATGGTGAACATACCGAGACCATTGATGTAAATGCCTCCGGTAGTTATATATTGACCATAACTGACAATAACGGGTGTACATCCAGCGATAACAAAATTGTCAATATTCATACCCCACCTGCTATTAATTTAGGCCCCGACCAGAGTGTTTGTGAAACAGAAACACCTGTAGAACTCAATGCAGGCAATGCAGAATTATATGCGTGGAATAACGGATCAGATGAACAATTCCTTGAAATAAATTCAACAGGAAATTATTCAGTTACAATTTCAGATGAACATGGTTGTACCAATTCTGACAATGTCATTGTAAACGTGGATGCCATGCCGAATGCAACTATTGTTTCAGATCCGCATTGCTGTATTGATGACGATGAATTCACCCTGGTTGCGTTGACATCAGGTGGTACATGGTCAGGAAATGGGATTACAGATTCAGACGCAGGCACTTTTTCACCAGCAGATGCCGGTATCGGAACCAGTCAGGTACTATATACTGTAACACAGGGTGAATGTACAGCACTATCAGGAATACAGATACAGGTACATGACCTTCCAGACATTAACATTACAGACATGGCATCACCAATGTGCCACGGCGATGCTAACGGCAGCATTACAGTTTCAAGCCCTGGTACAACAGAACCTGTTTTCACCTGGCCAGATATTGGTTACGGACCAGAAATTAATGATTTGCTTGCAGGAGAATACACCATTATTGTTGAAGATGCGTATGGATGTAAAAACACAGAAGATATAATACTTGAAGAACCACCACCAATTGACGCATCATTTACCAACATTGAACATGTCAGTTGTTATGGAGGCTCAGACGGTTTAGCTACGATTAGTGGCAGCGGTGGTACACCACCAATAAAATACTACTGGAATACCGGTTGGGAATTACCAACACTGCCAAATGTCGAAGCAGGCGAATACACTGTTACAGTAATTGACAGTCATAATTGTATGATAGTTAAATCTGTTCAGATCACAGAACCAGATCCTTTGGAAATCAATGAAACAGTTAGCCCTGTACAATGTGGCCAAAACGGTGGCTCAATCACCATTAATCCATCAGGAGGAACACCAGCATACAATATTAACTGGAGTCATCCCGGATTTGAAGGGACAGAACAAACCAACCTGCCACAAGGCACATATTCAGTAAGTATTCAGGACGCTAACGAATGTGCCGTTGAGGCCAGCATGGTTGTATATACTGTTGGGAACATTGATGTGCACATAAATGAAATCAACAGCATTGAATGTTATGGAGACAATGACGGACAATTGTACGTTTTCAGCACAGATGCTGTTGAACCAACAGAAATTATGTGGAACACAGGCAATACCAATGACACCATTTCTGATCTATATGCGGGCATTTACAGCGCCACCATTAGTGATGCTCTGGGTTGTACCGGTAACGACAATCATAACCTTGTATCCCCTGAGCCCATCAACATCAATTTCATAACAGAATCCGTTACATGCCATGGTGATAACGATGGTATGGCGGTCGCCATTCCCAGCGGTGGTGCATGGCCATATCAATATAATTGGGAAGGGATGTATGATACCGACACAATAAGCAATATGCCGCCTGGCAATTACAACCTTACTGTTACAGACGCTAACAATTGTACTGCAGAAGCATATGCACATATTCCTGAACCAGCTCCGCTGAAAGCAAACATCTTACATCACGACATCACATGCTATGGCTATCATGATGGTAAAGCCCTTGCAGAAGCCTATGGTGGAACTGAACCGTATGATTACTTGTGGTCATTCAATGGATTAACATCACATAACAATGAACTAAGCAATCTCGGTGAAGGACATTATGAACTGCACATTGAAGATGCGCACGGGTGTATATTTGATACAAGCCTTGTCATTACCCAGCCACCACCATTGGAAGTTGATTATACTTACGAGAATCCATCATGCATTGATAACGATGACGGATCGGTTGAATTTGAAGTATCCGGTGGAACTCCGCCCTATAACTATAATGCCAGTATGGCTACTCAAAACCTGCCTTATTTTGAAGGCCTTTCTGAAGGTAATTACAGTTTTACTATTACAGATGCCAATGGTTGTTCACAAGAACTGGAAACCATTGCCTTGATTGATAATCCTGTTGATTGCATTAAAATACCCGATGCGTTTACTCCAAATGGAGATAACGTCAACGATACCTGGATTATTGAAAATATTGAAATGTTTCCAAATCATGTTGTACAGGTATTCAACAGATGGGGACAAGTGGTGTATTTCAAAAAATACGGTGACGAGCCATGGGACGGAACCTACAGGGATACACGCAGAAAAGTTCCCACCGGCCCTTATGTATATGTTGTTGATCTGCATAATGGCATGGAAGAAAAAACAGGAACAGTCACTGTAATTTATTAATGATTCACAGCCTTGCCTGCAATACAAATTCCCCCTCATTCAACAGTATAACAGACTTAGTTTTGTATTATACTGCCACTGTACTCATCATTCAAACTACTTACCTTCTGTACTTTAATAATAAATGTCAAAGAACATAAAAATTGTTAGGATTTTTTTTTACTTTTGAATGATTATTAACGTAACAAATTAAAACATTAATATTATGGCTAAATTTAAAGGAGCAATCGTTGTTGATACAGAACGCTGCAAAGGCTGTGGTGTATGTATCCCGGCGTGTCCAACCGATGTTATCTCACTGGCGAAAGCCGTTAATTCAAAAGGATATAATTACGCTGAAATGTCAAACCCTGATGCATGCATAGGATGTGCAAATTGTGCTATCGTTTGCCCGGATGGTGTTATTTCAGTGTATAAATTAAAAGTTGCATAATTAAAATCCCCATTACAATGGATAAAGAACTTAGATTAATGAAAGGCAACGAAGCGATTGCAGAAGCTGCAATTCGAGACGGTGCCGATGCTTATTTTGGTTACCCTATCACGCCACAGTCTGAGGTTATTGAACACCTGATGGCAGAAAAACCTCATGAAAGAACCGGCATGGTAGTATTGCAAGCAGAAAGTGAAGTGGCTGCCATCAATATGATATACGGAGCTGCAGGAGCAGGTAAAAAAGTAATGACATCCTCATCAAGCCCTGGGATCAGCCTGAAACAGGAAGGTATTTCCTACATTGCAGGCTCTGAATTACCCGCCCTGATTGCAAATGTTGTGCGTGGAGGACCAGGCCTGGGGACAATACAACCCGGCCAGGGAGATTACTTTCAGGCAACCAAGGGCGGAGGACATGGTGATTACAGACTCATTGTACTTGCACCAGCATCTGTTCAGGAAATGTACGATTTTGTTGAACTCGGTTTTAACCTTGCCTTCAAATACCGCACCCCTGTAATGATATTATCTGACGGGGTAATTGGTCAAATGATGGAAAAAGTCGAAATGAGGCCTCAAAAACAACGCAGAACCGAGGAAGAAGTGATCAAACAATGTCCATGGGCAACCACAGGAAAACCAAAAACAAGAGAAAGAAACATCATCACATCCCTGGAGCTAGATCCATACAGAATGGAGCAGTTTAATTTGAAACTCCTTGATAAATATGACAAAATCAAGGAAAATGAAGTGAGGTACGAGAAAATTCAATGTGATGATGCTGATTATATACTGATAGCTTACGGTTCATCATCACGCATTTCTCAGGCAGCTGTAAAACTGGGACGTGAAAAAGGCATTAAAGTAGGCCTGCTGCGGCCAATTACACTTTACCCATTCCCTACCAAACAAATCCAGGAGCTTATACCTCAAACCAAGGGATTCCTTTCGGTTGAAATGAGTGCCGGACAAATGGTAGAAGACATTAAACTGGCTGTAAATGGAGAACGCCCCGTAGAACATTTTGGGCGCCTTGGTGGTGTTATCCCTACAGCAAATGAAATAATTGAAGCCCTCGAACAAAAAATAATAGGAGGTTAATCATGGCTGACGTAAAATTTGACGATATCATAAAAAAAGAAAACCTTGTGTATTCCAAATCCAAGGTAATGACGGATACGCCGTTACACTATTGTCCGGGATGCGGACACGGGACAGCTCACAGGCTGATCGCAGAAATCATTGAAGAAATGGGAATTCAGGATCAGACCATTGGTGTCACTCCCGTGGGTTGTTCTGTGTTAATGTATAATTACATGGACATTGACATGCAGGAAGCCGCTCATGGCCGTGCTCCAGCCCTTGCCACAGGTATAAAAAGAACCATGCCTGATAAATATGTTTTCACGTATCAGGGTGATGGCGATTTAGCTGCCATTGGTACTGCCGAAACCATTCATTCATGCAACCGGGGAGAAAACATCACCATTGTTTTTATCAACAATGGTATCTATGGCATGACCGGTGGTCAAATGGCCCCAACAACACTGGAGAACATGAAATCATCAACCTCCCCTTATGGCAGGGAAATCCAAATGATGGGTAATCCAATCAAAATGACTGAACTGGTGGCTCAACTGGAAGGTACTTATTTTGTATCTCGTCAGGCTGTGCATACCCCACGGCATGTCAGAAAAGCCAAAAAGGCCATTAAAAAAGCATTTGAAAATCAAAAACTCAACAAAGGAACCTCTTTTGTTGAAGTGGTTTCAAATTGTAATTCCGGTTGGAAAATGCCTCCTGTTGAAGCCAACAAATGGCTTGTAGATAATATGCTGCCATTCTATCAACTCGGAGATATTAAAGTAGATGGTAAAATAGTTAACAAATAAAATTTATTCGATATGACTGAAGAAATCATCATAGCAGGTTTTGGTGGACAAGGTGTTTTATCCATGGGTAAAATCCTTGCCTATTCAGGCCTCATGCAGGGACAGGAAGTCTCCTGGATGCCCTCTTATGGCCCCGAAATGCGCGGGGGAACATCCAATGTTACTGTTGTTATCAGCGATGAACGCATCAGCACTCCCATTCTGACAGCTTTTGATACAGCCATCATTCTTAATCAACCCTCGCTTGACAAATTTGAATCCAAAGTTAAGCCGGGTGGAATGATCCTGTATGATCCCAATGGTATTACCAGGCCACCTGAACGCAAAGACATCAACATTTATAAAGTTGAAGGCACTGCTGCTGCTGCAGAACTGGGAAATCCCAAAACCTTTAACATGATCGTGCTGGGTGCTTATCTTAAAATTAAACCCATTGTCAAACTTGATAATGTCATGGCAGGCCTGAAAAAGTCCTTACCCGAAAGGCATCATAAACTAATTCCGCTGAACGAAAAAGCCATAAAGCACGGGCTTGACATTTTAGAAGAAATTCAAACCGTATAAAAACCTGAAAAACCGCCACAAAGGCGGTTTTTTCTTATTATTCATTCTATGATTAGCTTCCGGTCTCTATTACTGGACAATGGACTTCGTTTAATTATACATCAGGATGTATCCACACCGCTTGTGTGTGTGAATCTATTGTATAAAACCGGAGCCAAACATGAAAATCCTAAACTCACAGGCATGGCTCATTTGTTTGAGCACCTTATGTTTTCCGGATCAGCCAATGCTCCAAATTTTGACCGCATACTGGAATCTGCCGGAGGTGAAAACAACGCGTTTACAAACAATGATTTTACAAATTATTATGAGACGCTTCCGGCGGGAAACCTTGAAACAGCACTGTTCCTTGAGGCTGACAGGATGCAACACCTTAATCTCAGCCAAATAAACATAGACATACAAAAATCCGTTGTCATTGAAGAATTCAAAGAAAATTACCTGAATCAGCCCTATGGCGACATTGATGACATCATCAGGGAAATGGCGTTTAAAAAACATCCCTACAAATGGTCAACCATCGGGAAAAACATTCAGCACATCCAAAACATTTCCCGAAACGAGCTCCTGGAATTTTATCAAAACCATTATTCCCCCAACAATGCCATACTTGCCATTTCTGGAAACCTCAACATTGACAACTGTATAAATTTGGTTGAATCCCGTTTTGGTAAAATACAAAAATCAAACATTTCGGATATAAATATCCCGGCTGAACCGGAACAATTAAAGCCCCGGACGAAAATTAAAAAAGCAGACGTTCCCCAGGATTCCATAATTATGGGGTTTCATATGCCCGGCAGACTTTCTCCCGATTATTACGCTGCTGATTTATTATCGGATATCCTCGCCAACGGCAGATCATCCCGTTTTTATGCCAAATTGGTAAGGGAAAAACAATTGTTTTCCGATCTCGATGCTTATATCTGGGGCAGCATTGATCCGGGACTTTTGGTAATACAAGGCTTCCCGGCTTCAAACGTCAGCCTTGATGATGCTGAACAGTATATATGGGATATTCTTAGCGACATAAAAAAGAATGCCCCATCTTATAAGGAACTAACAAAAGTGAAAAACAAAGCATTGTCTGCGTGGATGTTTTCTAACGTTTCAATCGAAAATAAGGCGTTGCATCTCGCTTATTTTGAGATGCTTGGTGATGCCGGAATGATCAACAAAGAAGATGCTGCCATTGCCAATGTGAGCAGAGATATGTTCCACAAAACATCAAAGTATATCCTCGCAAAAAACAACTGTTCATTGCTTAAATATAAAGCCAACTATGAAAAATGATATGCCTCCCGTCAAACCTGTTTCCTGGCTGACGCATTTGCCTCTTTATAAATCTTTACTCGACAATGGTTTACAAGTAGCGGGCTTTTTTAAGGATGACGTTAAAGCCTTGAAAATTGATTTTATTTTTGAAGCCGGGAAAGCACATCAAAATAAGGCATACCTTGCCGCCTTTTGTAATGCCATGATCAGGGAGGAAAAACAAAACCAACATGCAGCCGGAACAGAAGCTCTGCTCGATTATTACGGCATTTTTCTTCAGCAAAAACTGGAAAAACAATGGTCGGTATTCAGTTTTTATGTGCCTGTGATGTATTTAAATAAGTTTTTACCACTTGCATACGATATGTTGTTTGAACCGGATTTTTCAGTTGAATCACTGGATTTTATCCGTGAAAAAACAAGGCAAAACCTCAGAAAAAGCCTCCAACGCACTGATTTTGTGGCAGAAATCAACCTAAATAATATGATCTGGGGAACAGAACATCCCCTGGGGTTTTATCCAACAGAACAAAAGCTTGAGCACATAACCCTTGAAGACATTGAATCATTTTACAAAACACATTATCATACCAATTGCAGGATCATCGTATCCGGGTTTTTCCCAAAAAACATCCATACCCTGCTAAACCAATATTTTGGTAAATTTTCAACGGATTATAACAGTAACTCCACCTATGCACCCAAATCCGCTGCCAAAAACCAACATCTGCAAATTCCCATGGAAAACAAATCTCAGGTTTCCATACGCTGGGGACAAATGTGCATCAGCCCGCATCACCCCGATTATTTTAAATTTAAAATATTAAATACTGTCTTTGGAGATTATTTTGGATCACGGCTCATGCGGAACATCAGAGAAGAAAAGGGATACACCTATGGCATAAGTTCGGCCATCATCCCATCAGCTGTTGGATGTGTATTTAAAATTGCTACGGATACAGGTAAAATTTACATGGATGATACGATAAAACAAATATACAGGGAAGCAGATATTTTATGCAACGAAAAAGTATCTGAGGATGAACTCAATCTGGTAAAAAACTATTTGTCCGGGTCATTGCTCAGGGTGTTTGACGGCCCTTTCAAGCATGCTTCCATTTACCGCTACCTTATTGAAATGAATCTGGATTTTGATTACTACATCGATTATCTGGAACAAATAAAACAAATCACACCCGAAGAGATTCTTGTGTCGGCACAGCATTACCTCAACCTGAAAGACCTGCATAAAATTAACGTGGGCTCTATCCCCGACATCCAGCCTTCTATGGAATAACATCAGTGCAACCCGGTATCAAACAATTTCTTTACTGATATTTGTTACTTTAAAGGTTTTTAAAACTTTAATTGGAAAGTACTGTCATACCTGTGTGATCGACAATAAACCTGTCCCGATGAATGACAGTAATAAATACTGAAGTTTCGCAGAAAACATAATCTGTTTATAAACAATTAAATATGGGTTCTACTGCAAACTTAGTGGAAAACCAGGAATATCTAAAGGTAAAAAGTTAGGTGTAATGTTGTCGGGAGTCGGAAGTCAGGAATTGTGAA
>CAZGPW010000291.1:0-15066 GCA_964527535.1 uncultured Bacteroidales bacterium | reverse complement strand
GGTTTCGGTCTTAATGAAATATGGTCCGTTTGCCCAGTCGATAGCTGAAAAATCATCGCTTGTTGCTCCTGTTCCAATTTCAATACTGACCAAACCGTTTGCATTGGTGGTTGGTTCCTGCGTTTCTACGTAAACTATAGTACCACTTGGTGAGCCTTGTAAAATGCTTATTTGCATGCCAACCTGGGTGTCGGTTATCAAATTATCACTTGCATCTCTAATTACTGCCTGGTAGCTCATTTTTTCAGGGCTTTGTGCCCAAAGTGTTGCCGTTAATAATAAGGCTGTCAGAATTGTAATTGTTTTTCTCATAATTTTCATTTTTTGTATGGTTACTGTTTTTTGTTCAACTTATTATTTGGTTTTTCTGTATCGCACTGATTATTAAAGGGACCTCCATAATCCACTTATAATCATAGTAATATTATAAGATATAAAAATTAATGAAAAAACCGGCTGAATCCTGGGAATGAGAGATGTCTGAGAAAAATACAACACAGCATTCCTCAGTATAAAGCATACTAAAATAAAGATTCGTTTTATTAAACGAAAATTTTTTTATATGCTTTACAGCAGATAATTATTAAGAAAACTGTATCCATAAATGGTTCTACTGCAAACTTTGAGCAGCCAAGGGCAGAGCCAAGCCGATGTCCTGAGCGAAGTCGAAGGGTTGCTTGAGCTATGCCGAGCGCAGTCAAAATTATTCAATTTTAATGGGTTGTGATTAGCCGGATGTTTACCTAATTCTTTTGTGTAATACCGGTAAGTTTCAATTCTGAAGTCGGAAGACCGAAGACCGGAGTCGGAAGAAGTATTCACAACTCATGACTTCCGACTTCTGACACCATTACACCTAAAATTACATAAATTTTCACTTTTAGATATTCCTGGTTTTCCACTAAGTTTGCCGTAGAACCCCATAAATAAACAAGTGACAGTTAAGAACTGATTTCCTGCATCGTGTTCTCTCAACTTGGATTTCCTTAAAGATAAGAGAGAGATAATTCTGACATTTAAACCTTGCCAGACATCTCCCTGTTGATAGTCTGAGATCAATCAAGTGCTGGCAAACAGGTTTAATTTATTGCTCATTTTTTATGTAATTATCTGACTTTACAGATAACACTTAAATATGTCATCATTTTCATGTAAATTTGCATTTAATGAAATGGCTTGACAACATACTGGCGTCTAACTTAAATGCCGTGTTAATAACGGTACTGATTCATCTTGTGCTTGTCTTTATTTTTTTGCTGATGCAGCTTCATCCCCCTGAACAACAAAAGGAAGCCACCATCATCATTGATCCTGAAAAGCTGGAAGAAATGGAAAAATATTTTGAAGCCAAAGAAAAAATTGAAAAAGAAATGCAGGAAGAAAAATTGTCGCAAGACATGACGCTGGAAAAAATACGTAACCTGGCGCGTTCTGCCAACATGAATAACGCCGATGATGCTTCTGATAAACAGCAATCAGCAAAAGAAATCCAGGAAAAATACGAAGAAGAGTTACGCAAAGAAATGTACGGCGATAAATACGAAGACGTGAAAGCCGAACTGGACAAAGAAATCAGCAGGGATGAGTTTTCAGAATACCGGCAAACACCGGAATCTATGGATAAAGAAGGCGATGCCGATTATTATACAGGGCCTTCGCTTGTGAAGGTAGAACTGGAGAATAAAAAATTGAGGCATCATTACATTGACATCCCTGTTTTTACGTGCCGGGGAAGCGGGGTTGTTGTAGTAGGAATAACGGTTGATAGTTTTGGCAATGTGGTAAATGCAGATATCATCAATGCTCCGGAACATTCTGGCAGAAAGTGTCTTATCCAGGCAGCAAAACAAGCAGCCATGAACAGCCGATTTGCATCCAGCCAAAATGGAACCACAGGTAACATCACGTACCATTTCATCCCACAAGAGTAACATCAGATATATGTATTCTTGACTTTGATATTTTTTACACAAAAGTCTGGTTATGTTTTAATAAATGCTTTAGTTTTACATTGAAAAAGATTTAAAAATTTATCGTTATGATAGCTGAAAACTTAACTGCTTATTTTAAAAATGCAATGCTCGAAAATTGGGACAAAAAAGCCCTGTGCGACTACAATAACGGAGCATTAACTTATGGAGAAGTTGCAAATCAGATTTTAAAGATCCATGAACTTTTCAAAAAACAAAACATTGAAAAAGGCGATAAAATTGCTGTCATCGGAAAAAATTCAGCCAACTGGGGGACTGTTTACATTGCCACTGTCACTTATGGGGCAGTGATAGTGCCTCTTTTGCAGGATTTTAAACCCAAGGATGTGTATAAACTTGTCAATCATTCAGACGCTAAGTTGCTCTTTGGCTCTGATTTTATTCTGAAGGAATTAAAAACGGAAGAATTTGAACAACTTCATTGCATTTATAAGTTGGATGATTTCAGTCTCTACCATAACTTTAAAGATAAAAACATTCAGTTTCCCGATAAAGATTTCACACCTGTTCCCAAAAGGGACTTTGCAATCGAAGACATTCCCAATGAGGAACTTGCAGCTATATTATATACATCGGGAACCAGTGGAAGGCCCAAGGGGGTTATGCTCAGACACAACAGCCTGGCAGCCAATCTTAAGTATGCCAGGGCTAACATGCCTCTGACAGGCGGCGACAGGATCGTTTCGTTCCTGCCCATGGCTCATTCCTATGGTTGTGCTTTTGAATTCCTATACCCATTTTCACTGGGCTGTACCATCACTTTCCTGGGAAAAATCCCGGCACCCAATGTTGTGGTCAAAGTCTTCCAGGAAATACAACCACGGCTCATACTTACGGTACCTCTTGTCATGGAAAAAATATATAAGAACAAAATTAAACCTGTGCTTGAAAAGCCTGTTGTTAAATTCATGATCAACATACCAGGACTTAAGAGCCTTTTATATAACAAAATCAGAAAATCGCTTGAAGAATCATTTGGTGACAATTTCAAGGAAGTGGTAATCGGTGGTGCTAAACTCAACCGGGAAGTGGAAATTTTCCTCCACAAAATAAAATTTCGGTTTTCCATAGGATACGGCATGACAGAATGCGGGCCTCTGATTTCCTATGATGGATGGAAAACAACTAAAATCCATTCCGCCGGAAAACCCATTGACACACTCGAAGTAAAAATTGATTCAGATAATCCAGCCGGTAAAGTTGGGGAAATACTGATAAAAGGCGAAAATGTCATGGAAGGGTATTATAAAGACAAGGAAGAAACAGAAAAAACCTTTACTGAAGACGGCTGGATGCGCAGCGGCGACCTTGGCTTGATTGATGCTGACAATTATTTGTTTATCAAAGGCAGGAACAAAAGCATGATACTGGGCGCTTCGGGCAAAAATATTTATCCCGAAGAGATTGAATCCAAACTCAGCAACAAAGAACTGATTGGAGAATGCCTTGTGGCTGGCAGAAACAATAAAATTGTTGCCATGGTATATCCCGATCATGAAAAACGCATCGGTCAAGGCATACACAAAGCCAAAATTCCTTCCATCATGGATCAATACCAACAAGAAGTCAATGAAGACTTACCTGCTTATATGCACATCAGTAAAATTCAGATAAGGGAAGAAGAGTTTGAAAAAACCCCGAAAAAAAGCATCAAGCGGTATTTATATGAATAAAGCATAGCCCAATTCAATGCACCCCATTATACTACAAGCCAAAAAAGTTAAGCACATTATTTAATTGTATCTTTGAACAATAATATAAACATATGCAAAGGTTATGAGAATTCATATCGAACGCCTTCCTAACAAGTTTTACCCGGACTTCAAACGTGTAATAATCCGCTTTTACTACAACGGTTCCGAACGGGCCATTGACCTTGTAGAAAAAGTGTTGGCCATGAATGACGCTGAAGTGGAACTAATCCTGGCTCAAACATTACGGGAATTTTCAAAACGGCACCGCAACATATCCCAAAAATTCCTTGAGCATTTTGACATGGCAAAAAACCTTATCAACAATCCGGCAATGGAAATGGATAAGTTAAAAGAGGACAGAAAACGGCTCATCGGATCCTATTTTTCGATGGAATATTCCATTACAGCAGCGGCTTTTTTCAATCCCTCGGTAGTTGATTCACCTGATCAAACCTGCTTGCCGGAAGGTTCAAAACGCATCATTGTTAGTTTCAGGGCTACCGGCGAAGGCCATCTTTCCAGCATTGTCTTTCATACAGGCACCATCAACAAGGATGGTAAACTTGATTTTGAAACATCAGGGGCTTATGTTGATGAAGCGGAAGTGATAAAACGCGTACAATATACCAAAGGCTCATTCTCCAGAAAACTTCGGGAAATGCATGTGAATGAGGACATTTTCGCACATGTAATGGATAAACTGGAAGACAATTTTACTTACGGAGAACTGCAAAAAGCGGTCATGGATACCATCGCTGCGAATCATACCAGTGCTACAAAAAAACAGGTAATTTCTCAAATCATGTGGCTTGCCGATTCACATTATAAAATTGAATTTTCCCGTGACACGCATATTTCAGAACGGGTAATTTTTCCCATTTCGTATTCTGAGCGCAAAGGCATTGAAGATGCAAGGTTTGTTCGCTTTACAGACGATGATGGCGAAATATCTTATTATGCTACATACACAGCTTACGATGGGAATACGATTTTACCTAAACTTATGGTAACAAAAGATTTTTACAATTTTGAGGTAAAACCTCTTCATGGGGAGGGAGCTCAGAACAAAAACCTCGCTTTGTTTCCACGAAAAATCAATGGCCAATATGTGATGCTATCGAGAATAGATGGCATAAATAGCTATATTGGCTTTTCCAATAAGCTAAACGTTTGGGAAAAACCCATAAAAATTCAACAACCCAGATATTACTGGGAATATGTGCAGATCGGCAATGCCGGGGCTCCCATAGAAACACCGGAAGGCTGGTTGCTGATCACACATGGTGTCGGCCCTATGCGCAGGTATTGCCTGGGGGCCAGTTTGCTGGATTTGAATGATCCCACGAAAGAAATCGGCCGTCTGAAAGAACCCTTGCTTATACCAAATGAAGAAGAAAGGGAAGGCTATGTCCCCAATGCCGTTTATTCATGCGGATCCATTATTCATCATGGCAAACTTATCATCCCATACGGCTTGTCGGATACCAGCTCCGGGTTTTTATCCGTTGATCTCAATCAGCTTCTGGAAAAATTGAAGTTTGAATAGGACTTTAAAAAACAGGGGTTAGGGTTTAGGTGTTAGGTGTTAGGTTATGAGAGATTTTAACCTAACACCTAACCACTAAACCCTAAATCCTAACCCCTGTTTTATTTTTGCGCCAAAATCTGCTTATAGATATCGAAATAGCTATCCGTCATTGTGCTGACAGAAAATTTTGATTCTGCCCTGCTCCGGCAATACGCACGGTTTATTTTGCTGATAACAGGCAATACCGACACTGCTTGATGCACATCATTAACTAAAAATCCGGTTTTGCCATCTTCAATTAACTCCGGCATAGCCCCTCTGTTAAACGCCACAACCGGTGTGCCGCAAAACATGCTTTCGGCAACACTCAGTCCAAACGGTTCATTAAAATTGATGGGATGAAGCAGAGCATAAGCCCCTCCAAGCAATTTGTCCCTTTGTGAAGGACCCGCATTTCCTGCGTAAACAATCTGATTTCCGTCAATGAAAGGTTCAACATGCTGCCGGTAATAATTCTCATCCTGAATATATCCGGCAATTATAAGTTTCATGTTGGATTTCAAGGCGATGTCAATGGCTTCACGTGTACCTTTATCATGATGAATACGTCCAAAATACAGCAAATAATCACCATGGCTTTCGCGGAGTGTGAAATTATCAGCATCTATGCCATTATAAACATTGGCAATGTATGAAAGTTCGTTGCTTCGATCTGCATGGCTGATTGAGACATAATGATTGATGTCATTGAACCGTTTATATACCGGAATGATCCTGGGAGAAGAGAAGCCATGTATCGTAGTTACCATTGGTGTTTTTATAAGCCTCGAATACGTCAGCGGCAGGAAATCAAAGTTGTTATGGATGATATCAAATTTATGAGCCTGTTCCATTAAGAAACTGATGTGCATGCATTCCTGCACTTTGGGATCCAGTGATTTATCCTCTTCCCAGGCTTTTGGGCAGATATACCTGAGTTTCCCCCGGGTAACAGAATCTGCCGTGGCAAACAAGGTAACATCCAGGCCTTTTTTTACCAGCCCTTCGGTAATGTTTGATGTAACCTGTTCCCAGGGACCATATTGCCGTGGTGGTGTGCGCCAGGCGACAGGCGCAAGCATGGCTATTTTCATGATAAATGATTATTAATATGTGTCATTTTATTCTTTTGCTTTTTATTACAATTCTGACCTGCAGCTCAGGGTAACAGGCAGGGCTGAAGCCCTTTCTGTTTTTTTATTCTAACTAACCTGACCTGAAGGTCAGGCTTAGCCGTCTCCACTTTCCGTCTCCGTTACACCTCGCCGGACAGGTTTTGTTTGTGTTTTGAATCTTGTTGTTTATAAACTCCTCACGGTATCGCTTTCCTTGGGTTTGAGAGACACATTTCCACCAGATCATCAATGTTGGCTGTACCTGCACACATCACTTTATCAGCGCCTCCCCAGTATAATTTTAGTGTTCCGTCATCTTCAGGTACAGCACCACAGGTAAACACCACATTATGCACATATCCGGTGATCTCATATATTTCCTCGGGTTGCAGTATCCATTCATCGCTTACAGCTATAACTTTTGAGGGGTCTTTCAGGTCGTGCAATGCTACCCCAAGGCGGTACACGCTGCCATCCATGGTTGGAAACACACCGTGGTATATGTTCAGCCAGCCTTTTTTTGTTTTTACGGGCGGGGCTCCCGGCCCGATTTTCATTTCATCCCAATGGTATTGCATGGGTTTCATGATTAGTTTACTTTCACCCCAATATATTAAATCCGGAGAATAGGAGATCCACATTGACCAGGGGCTTATTTCTGAATGCGGGCGGTCAAGCCTGGCATACAGGCCATTGAATTTTTCCGGGAAAATAACCACATTCCGGTAATCAGCCTGCGTGATGAGGGCAACCCTTTCTATTGCTTCGAAATCCGTCGTTTTCGCTAGGCCAATGCGTACACCATGTTGCGAATAAGCACTGTATGTTATCAGATACTCTCCTTCAATGTAGGTTATCCTTGGGTCTTCTATGCCGTAAGCTTCATATTCGGCAAAAACACCGGTTATCGCAGGCAGCATAAAGGGTTTCGGGTCAACCTTAAAATCAAAACCGTCCCGGGATACTGCTTTTCCCAGAACAGATCTGCCATTGTGGCGATGCGACCGGAAAATCATAATATAATGATCCTGATGCTTAACTACCGCTGCATTGTGTACTGTTGCCACAGGATACGGAACATCATCTTTTGTTAGTATTGGATTGTGTTGATAACGCTTAATAATAGGCATGATGTTTCGGAATTAATTTTGATGTTCATATTCATATTCCATTGAATTCAGCACCGTGATGTGTGATATCAAATAAGCCAGGGTACTTTCGGCACCCTGATTGCGGTTAACGCCACTGCTTTTCAGTCCGTCGCAACAACCACTGGTGTCGTAATCGTACAAGGGGATGCGTAACTCATTTTCACCGAGATACCATAAATACGACAAAAACATTTTTTCGAGGCAGGCAACATCTTTGGTAACTTTATATGCCTGGTAGAACATGCGGACACTTGCCATGGCATCAATGGATTGCTGATCAAATCTTGCACGTTTTTCACCTTTTGGATACCACCCTTCACTCCCGACAATGGATAAATACCCTTCGCTCAAAGTGACTTTTTCAAGGAACTTCATGGCTTTTAAGGCCACCTCCCTGGTATATTCATCCCCGGTAATTTCTGCCACATGAAAAAGGCTAAGTGGCAAGATTGCATTGTCATAGGTTAAGATATCATCAAACCAGTGCCAATCACCATCGCTATGATTTTCAAATGCATCAGTCAACCTGGCTGCCATGGTTTTCATTATATGCACCATGCCTTCGTCGGAGGAATAGCTTTTTAAATAATAACTTATACCTATAATGGTATTGGCAATTCCCCTGAGGGAAACAAGCTTGTCAAATTGCTGAACAGAATTGGAAAAAATTTCGGAACCAAATTCCCTGTAAGCGAGTTTTGGCGACCTAAAAATCAGATATCCCAGTGCCCATATTGTACGACCAAAAGAATCTTCACTGCCTTCCTCATCCAGAAAATTCCGGTTGAAACTCAAAAAATTCCGGAATTTACCATTACCTGTTTGCATATACTGTATATAGCTTAGATATACCTGAATATAATCCAGTGCCTGAGGGTCTTTGTTTTGTCTGTAAGACATCAGTGCCATTATCAATGCCCTGGCATTGTCATCGAGGCAATAGCCTTCCTTAAGGTTAGGAATCCCATACCTGGCATGTTGCACAATCCCGGTATCGTCGGTAAGCCTTTTGATATGATCGAGTCTGAATTTTGGCAGCATGGATGTATCGACAACAAGTTTCTTATCCTTCTCAGGTGGCATTACAGTTTGTTGTATTGCCTCTGTAAGTGATAAGTATTTTTTGCCTATAAGCTGCCAGCGCAAGGTTTTGCCGTATTCAAATGCATTTTTTCTTAATGTCTCAATTTTTTCCGGATTATCAAGTATCTCGTTCAGAACAGAAGTCAGTTGTGTTGAATCATTAAAATCAAAAAGCCTGCCCCTGCCATCAGCCAAGAGCTCGCTTGCATGCCAGTAGGGTGTGGACAATACTGCTGCACCGGCACCTACAGCATAAGAAAGGGTACCACTGGTAATTTGAGCTTCATTGAGGTATGGGGTGATGTAAATGTCGCATGCACGGAGGTATTCAAACAGCACCTCTTCGCTTAAAAACGTTTTCAGGAAAATAACGTTGTTTTCAAGATTATGCCTTTTTACCAGCAGGTTAAGATAATTCCGGTACTCTTCACCTGCATGTTTTAACACATTGGGATGGGTCTTTCCCATGACAATATATAATACGTCGGGGTGCTTTTTAACCACGGCAGGCAAGGCATTGATTACCGTTTCGATGCCTTTGTTGCGACTAAGTAAACCAAACGTCAGCAATACTTTATGACCATTGAAATTGTATTTTTCTTTGATTTTCTGATGTGAAATTCCAGGATAATAAGGGACACCATGTTCAATGATCTTTATTTTGTCTTCCGGGGTTTCATAATGTTTTTGCAACATCTTTTTTGCTTTGTGACTCATTACAACAACCTTATGCGCCAGTTTCCCGATTTCCCTCACTATGTTTTCCTGCACAAAAGAAGGCTCACTCAGGACAGTATGAAAGACTACAATCACCGGAATTTTAAGCCTGTAAAGCATCGAAAGGATATACACCCCATCATCGCCACCAAAAATCCCAAACTCATGGTTCAGAATACACACTTGAGCATCACTCAGGTTTATGTATCTTGCCGCATTGATATAATCCCTTTGATGTTCCTGCCGGATGGTAAACTTCACTTCTTCAGGATAATCATAAGTTTCTTCTTCTCCGGGATCATTAAGGGCTATTACGTTGGCCAGATCACTTATGTTTTTGCTTCCGGCATTGACAAGAATTGACTTAATTAAATTGTTGGTAAAAGTGCCTATTCCGCATTGGCGTGGAGGGTAAGTGCCTACAAATGCTATTTTCATTTTATTTTTAGTTATATTGGTTATGGACTAGTTCTTAATAAGCCACAAGATAGTGAAAAAATATTTTTAAAACAAGTGTCCGTTTTTAAAGTACATTGTCTTCGTTGTTGCTCAAATTTTACATTCCCGAATATGTTAATATACTTCGGTTAAAATGTACCATGTACCCGATAAATCCAGTCCAGGCAGGGACAGGTTTTGTAAATTATAATTGTCTGTAAAGGTTTATCCCTGCATTGCTGACAAGAAGGAGAAAATCAGTTCCCGTTTTTTACCGGAAGCCTCCAATGCCATGTTTTTCAACCTGGAGCGTACTTTTTCCCTGCCTTCAGCGTTTTTGTTGAATATAAATTGTTCAATGTTGGTAAGCGCTTCCATTTGTACCTGCATGTCATCAGAATCTGCCCAGATAAGAAAATCTTCAATATGGGGTGAAAAGTCCAGTGATGATTGCCAGCAAATGCTCAATACCATATCAAGACCGGAATCCCATGTACGGTTTTTCATTTCTTCCACAAATATTTCTGGCGCTGTTTTGTCTTTTATTTCACGTAAAAATACCAGTATTTTATCACGTAATTCCGGGTCTTCATATTTTTGATAAAGGTCAAACACAGCAGGCAGAAGGGGTACAGCTCCAATTGTAAACAAGTTGTCAATGCATTTATAAATATTTTGCCTGTTGTCCGATTGCAATGTTTTCAGGCAGGCCTTTTGTTTATCAGTGAGTTTTGTTTCCATGATTATGAATTTTGCACAAAAATAATCAGTTTGTGAGAACAATGCCCAATTATTTTTTGTAAATAGTTTGTGGATGCGATAAATCGCTTCCCATCTCACAATCACATTTCCCGCGTGAGGGCGCAGGCGCATATCCTGTCATTTATGGCGGTTTTGTATTTTGCATCATCCGGCAGAGCGACCATCGGAAGCTCCTGGCGGGGATTGCAAATACAGCCGCCATAGATGACAGATAGAAGCCGGAGACCGACCCTTATTTCCTGGCTAAAAAAACTTTACGAAAGTTTGGAACTTTCGTAAAGTTTGGATAGTTTTTTTAGCCAGGAAATAAGGGGCACGTCCACATAAAAAATCACCATTTGCATATAAAGCATCTGAAGTGTATATTTGTTATCTATTGACATCTTAAACAACAAGGCATAAAATGAACAATATATTACCGGAGGATAAAGCTAATCAAATAAAAAAGGCAATTTTAAATGCCGGGAACATAAGCATTCTCATGCACAACAACCCGGATGGCGATGCACTCGGCTCAACCCAGGGGTTTTACCTGTTGTTGAAAAAACTGGGTAAAAACGTATCGGTAATATCGCCAAATGCTTACCCTGAATTTCTGGCCTGGATGAAAGACCATGAACGCATCATCATTGGAAACAAAAACAAGAAAAACTGTTTACAGCAATTAAAGGAAACGGATTTTCTGATCATGATGGATTTCAATGTATTGAGCCGCCTTGACTGGCTGGAACCCGTTGTCAGAAAGATGGACTGCCCGAGCCTGTTAATTGACCACCATCCCGAGCCGTGCAATGACGCCACATATACCATTTCAGACATAAGCGTAAGCAGCACCGCTGAGCTTACCATTGAATGCATCGAAATATTCGGATGGGCTGACCTTATTGACAGGGACATCGGGGAATGCTTATATGCAGGGATCATGACAGATACGGGGTGTTTCAGTTATAATTCATCCTTACCCCGGACGTTTGAAATTGTTGCATCACTGCTTGATACAGGCATCAGAAAAGACATGGTGTATGCCAATGTATATAACAATTATTCCTGCAGCCGGATGAAATTGCTGGGGTTGGCACTGAAAGACAACTTATACCATATCCCCGAATACCACACTGCCTACATCGTTCTGACACAGGAAGAGCAAAAGCAATATCATTTTCACCCTGGCGATACCGAAGGCTTTGTAAATTACCCATTATCCATCAAAGGGACCCGTTTTTCCGCTTTGTTTCTGGAAAAACAAAATCACATTAAAATATCCTTCCGTTCCATTGGTGATTTTCCTGCCAATGAATTTGCAGCCAGGTATTTCAATGGTGGTGGACATTTAAACGCTGCAGGTGGAGAAACCAACCTGGACATACAAGAAAGCATTGATTTATTCGTTTATAAACTGGCTGAATATGCCGAAAAACTAAAATAGACCATGAAAAGCACAATCATCATACTGCTTCCTTTGTCGTTGCTGATGTCATCTTTCTCCTGCCAACGCAACAATCAACCCGAAAAAAAGGAAATGTCGGAAATCAAAGAAGAATACAAAGTCCCCATGATGGACTGGAACAAACGCAAGGTAAAAGACCAGGACATGCAGATAGAAGGGTACGCCGACCGCCGCAACTGGAACATGACCCGCACCGGCACCGGATTGTATTATGAAATATATGAACAGGGAACGGGCACTGAAGCCGATACCGGACAATATGCCATCATAAAGTATGAGCTGCACCTGCTTGACGGCACTTTTTGTTATTCTTCAGACAGTACCGGCCCCAAAAAGCTCAAACTGGGCAGGGTAGAACTGGAAAGCGGCCTCGAAGAAGCTTTGTTTAAAATGCACAAAGGGGATAAAGCCAGAATCATTGTCCCTCCGCACCTTGCTTATGGACTGCCGGGAGATGGCGATAAAATTCCGGCGGATGCCATCCTTGTATATAATATCGAACTCATAGATTTACAATGATTATGAAACAGTTTACCGTTTATTTTCTTTCCGCCACATTGTTTCTTACAGCTTGCAACAACAAGCAAGACAAAGGTTTTAATGAAACAGACAGTGGACTGGAGTATAAAATTCATCAACAGCATCCTGATAACCAAAAACCCCAAAAAGGCGATGTGGTAATCCTCAATATGATGTATGAAACCCATGAAGGCGACGTGCTGTTTAATTCATCCGATATGGACAGAACTTACCTGCAAACCATTAAACCTCCCTCCTACACCGGCGGTTCTTTTGAAGAAGCCCTGGCTATGATGCACCTGAAAGACAGTGCCTCCTTTCGTATTAATGCGCATGACTTTTTAAAATTCAGCATAAAACAGGAAAACATTCCTGAAAACATTGCTTCCGGCGATAAAATCACCATTCACATCAAGCTTAAAGATATTCTTAAAGAGGAAGATTATGGCAGTCAAATCACAAAAAACCTCCACACATCCATAGAAAAAGAAATGGAACTGCTCGACCATTACCTGGAAATAACAAACACCACCGTTGAACCGGATTCGAGTGGTTTATTTGTGGTACATCTTGAAAATGGCACAGGGGAAAAACCAAAACCCGGGGACATTGTAACCATCCATTATACCGGCAAGTTCATCAGCGGGAAACCGTTTGATACGTCAATAGGAAAACAACCTATGCGCTTTGCTGTTGGCGCAGGTAAAGTTATAAAAGGCCTTGAACTGGGTGTGCAACAACTGAAAGAAGGCGGAAAAGCCCGCCTCATCATACCTTCCAAACTGGCTTACGGAAAGCAGGGAAAAAATAAGATTTTGCCGTATTCTACGTTGATATTTGAAATCGAACTTATCAATGTTGACTAAAAAAACATGTATAGCAGGCATTTTTTTTCTGGGCTGGATTGTCATCACAACGTCCTGCAAGCCGGACAAACGCTATGATGTAAACGAGACCCCGGCCATTGATTCCGGTGTAAATAAACTCGAAAAAAAAGACACGGCCTCACATCCGGGCAGCCCGGCACCAGCCCCTTTTTATAAAAGATTGAAAAACGGGATACGCCTGCACGTGTACGCATATCATCCAAACCTGCCTTATGCCGATATCGGGGATGTGCTTCACCTGCACATGGATTATTACCTAAAAGACAGCCTGCTGTTTTCTTCACGTGAAGTGCCGGGAGATTTCAAAATGATGCTGACCAAACCAAAGTATCCAGGCAGCATCAATTATGGTTTGCTGCAAATGCATGAAAAAGACAGCGCTGAATTTATTGTTGAAGCCACAGACTTTTTCACATACACAAAAGAACTGGTTAACATCCCGGATTTTGTGTCCCCGGGAGACTCCCTCCGTTTTTTTGTCAAGATAATTGATCTTATCCCCAATACGGAATTTCAGACTAAACAAGATAAAATAATAGAGGAAGCACGCCGGAAAGAAAACAGCGACATCAAAAAATACATGCTTGAACATGATATAAATGCAGAACAGATTGGCGACCGCATTTACAGGGAAATACATGTTCAGGGAAATGGCCCCGCCATAAATCAGGATTCCCGCGTTACCATTCATTACATAGGTTTATTTCTGAACGATTCCCCGTTTTCCGACACAAAAAAAGAAGGCCGCCCCTTCACTTTTGACATGGGTAAAAACACGGTTATTCCCGGCCTTGAAAAGGGGCTGATTGGGGTCAAGGAAAACGGCAAGCTTACGCTGATCGTTCCGTTTGACCAGGCCTATGGCCCCCATCAGGAAGGCCCCATACCCCCCTACTCCACGCTTGTTTTTAACATCGAAGTGCTCCGGGTGGAATAAAATCCATTAACACCTGCACTAACCTACCCGTGTACATGCAAAATTCCAGAATGTTAAGGAGTTTCTACGAGGTGTGAGTGTTGTGTAGATTCTAAGGGCAAGCATGTTTGTAATTTGCCTGGTAACCTCAGAATTTTTACATTTGTGGTATTCGATTATTGATCCGGCAACATGGAAAACCAAATAATACTCTATCAGGCAGAAGATAATTCAACTAAGTTGGAAGTGCGTGTGGAAAATGAAACAGTATGGCTCAACAGGCATCAGATAGCATATTTGTTTGATAGAGATGTTAAAACCATCGGCAAACATATTAACAATGCATTCAAGGAAAAGGAGCTTGATGAAAATTCAACTGTCGCAAAATTTGCGACAGTTCAAAATGAAGGAGGACGAATTGTTAAAAGATAAATTAATTCTATAATCTTGATGTTATTATTTCAGTTGGCTACAGGGTAAAATCAAAAAGAGGAACACAGTTCCGTATTTGGGCAAATCAAGTTTTAAAAGATCATTTATTGAGAGGATATTCTATCAATAAGCGTGTGGACAGGATTGAAGATCAGGTTAACAACATAAATCAAAAACTTGAGAAAATTGATTTCCAAATCCAAGCCAGCCTTCCACCAAACGAAGGCATTTTCTTCAACGGACAGGTGTTTGATGCCTGGGTTTTTGCCACAGACCTGGTTAAAACAGCCAAAAAAAGCATAATGCTGATTGATAATTATGTGGATGAACAGGTCTTGCTGCTGCTA
>CAZGPW010000290.1:0-11226 GCA_964527535.1 uncultured Bacteroidales bacterium | reverse complement strand
TTCGGTCTTCCGACTTCAGAATTGAAACTTACCGGTATTACACAATAGGATTAGGTAAGCAGCGGGTTAATCATAACCCATTAAAAATGCAGTAGAACCATACGGGGAAAAGTTTATTCATTTTATTCTAAATATCCAACCAATATTCCAAGATGAAAAGTAGGTGTGAATTTGACATATTCTTGTTGAAGAGGGTCATCGTATTGAATAATTGTGCCATAGAAACCTGTTTTTTTTAGAATATCATCATAAAAATATTTAAGTTTAAAGCCAACCCCCCAGTAAATATCCCGAAGAAAACGATTTTCGTAAGTTTTGACATGTCCAAATTTTAAAATTGCTCCAATATCATACCTTGTGCGATTCAATGTCCAATCTTCATCATAGGCGTCACCAGTGGCGTCAATATAATGTGTTATTGTAGCGTTTGTAAATCTACCAAAGTTAAATATTAACATCGGACATATGTAATTATTATTTTCCGCAAAATGCCACCTGTTCCCAATTCTAAACCTATATAAATTATATAACCTGTATGGGTCTAAATTTTGATAAAACACTATTGGTGAAGCATCAGATTCTTTAGTTTTACTAAAAACAAAACTATTTGATATTTCAAGATAATTTTTATCATTTAATCTTTGAGTGAAAATAAATGTAAAATCTTGTAGTGGTAAATTTGTTAAACATAATTCATAACTCCTTTCAAACGTTGGCTGTGAGTATCCAATCCTGATGAAACTCAAAAAAAACATTAGAGCTAATATAGAACTTAAGTAGAAGCTTTTATTTATCATTTTTAGTGCTGTTTTAAATAAGTTATCTTGTATTTTTAAATGCATTCCTTTCAGAAATTATAATATATACCAATCTCTCCTGTAAAAGAGAGTTTTGTAAAACTATCGAAAAATGCATATCCGCCCATAAAATCAAAGCCAATATGGTTGCCAGGAATAAGCTCAACCCCCAGACCGACTCCATTATTGAAAACCAAGGTTGTACCGTTATAATGACTAAGCGAACTGGATGAATCATAATGAATACTAGTATAATTGAGATGATTGCCCTGATACAAATAAAAACTGGTTCTTTTATCCTCAAGCAGAGTATATAATAGTGTTAAACCAATACTTGATCGAGTTTGTTTTTCATTAGAACGATAAAAAACAACAGTTTGAAGGCCGAATTTATGTGGTGTGAATTTAAAAGCCAACCCATATCCTGTAGTAAAGCCTGCTCCCAAGCCTAAAGCATATTTACACTTGGTGCTATCGTTCCTATATAAAACATCCGTTCTATTTTGACTGGAAACTGGCACATTCAAGAGAAACAGAACTATCAAAAATACCATAATTTTATTAATCATCATCTGGTTACTTTTAGAATTTGTAGTATAAACCCAGTTCTCCTTTTCGATGTAACTCCGCAAAATTGTCATATAACGCATAACCAAACATGAGGTTTAAGCTTATACGTTTAAGAATAATAATCCCTAAGCCTAAACCAGCACCATGATTAAATCGAATGGTTTTTTTATCATTGTCACACATTAAAGGTTTGCGATTTTGATAATAACACAACTGATTTCCCTGGTATAAATAAAAAGTGGTTCTTTCAACTATTATCAGATTATATAAAAGGTTTAACCCGGCATACAATTGAGTTGAGGCTTCATCATAATAAGGAAAAAAAGTAGTTTGAATGCCAAAATTATTTGGCGCATATTTAAAGGACAAAGCATTTTCAAAAGAAGGCGCTTCTCCATATCCGACATTATATCCTGCGCATAAACCTAATGCATATTTAGGTTTGACGTGATTCCTTTTATTTAGAGTATCAGTTTTTGTTTGACTAAAAAGTGTCACACTTAATAATGACAGAAGGAGTACGGATATTAATGCTTTGGATTTCATACATTTAATTCTTTTTTAATGTTTGATGTCAGGTAAAATACATTGTTTAACATTTTTAAAAACAGCTTTCATATTTTGCTGTTCTTCTTAATGCTTTTATTCCTGCAATTGAGCATTATAAACGGTTAAACCGCTTGGCTATATTATTTTCTTTATTCTGCTTAACCAGGTAATTTCCGTTTTTATCCAGGTTTTAATGCATCTACTCTGTAAAATTGCAAGGATTAACTGTAAAATCCAAAAAATGAGTGGAAGATTGTGCATAATGAAACACCACTTTCAGGTTCTACCTTATTTTTCGAGTATAATGGCAAAATCGGTAATCCTAACCATATACAAATTGCATAACGATAAACCGGTTACTGCAGGTATGGTTGAATTCAACAAAGAAGATTACCCGGATGCCGAGGTAATTGATATGCGGTAATGTTTGTTTATGTCAGGCTGTGTATGACACCATCATGATTGGATTGTATCCTGGCTGTTTACAGCACTCCCGACAATGTCTTCAAACGCTGCATAGATCATACAATAGGTAGCGGGTAGGGTAAACAACACACCAATACCAAGCAACAATACACCCACAAAATTTATCAATAAAATAACAACCATAAAGCCAAGAAAAGGCCAAAAGTTTTTGGTTATTACCCGGCGGCTTGCTTCCATGGCATCCCAAAAATCGTATTTCAGAAAAATGATGAAAGGGATAGTAAAAGTATAGGCTACAGCCAGGTATATGCCGGGAATGATAAGCAGCAGGGTGCCGACAAATGTAAATATTCCCACGAGAAGGTTGGCAAGAAACAAGGGCAAAAAGATTTGAAAGCCCTGGAAAAACATGTCGAATTTGGGAATTTTGTTGCGGACAAGATCATTGGTGACAATAAAAAAACCGGCGACAAGAGGTCCGTTTACAACAATCGTTGCAAAAGACCCCAGACCTGTAAATCCGGCAAATATATTAATTGCCATGTATATGGCTGCATATCCCACAAAAGGGCCCAGATGAGAAGAAAAAAGTTTCATCCCCCTGTCAACGTACAGGCCCATGTTAAAGTCATATCCCTCCTGTATGAGTTTTTCTATTTTGTCTTCGTGCATATGGCTTTAATCTTAATTTTTAATAAAGGTAATCATTTTTTGAAAGCCGCACCTTGGCTGTTAACAAAATATTTGGTTTTTTTTGAGGGTGATGGCATGTCTTTTCCGATGTTAAGGGCTTCCCATTTATCGTCAATAGCCTGAATAGTATCATCTGATGACAATACAGGTTGTGGCCATTTTCTTTTTCTTTCGGGTTGCTTTGGTTTTACCCTGGCATCAATGTGCAACGCATTATTTACCCGGGAAATATCGCATTGCGGGTCAATATTGGCCAGCATCCACCATGTCAGCAGGGATATGTTGTTTTCAGCCACGGGAAAATCCGTGTCAACGATGCAACGAACCCCTTGTTCATCAGGAACATCATGATTCTCAGCGGATCTGTCTTTGTGACGAATGAGGATATTGCCGTACCTGATGCTTTTGTCATCTATATAAAATTCAGGTTTCGAGGCATTTTCCGGGCTATTTTCACTCAAATCAAGCATAAGTTTACCGCCGAAAACGGGAGAAGGAGAGGCGTGCTCAAGTTCATCGGCGGGCCCGGCAGAAATGATGGCTTTATCCGGGTGGATGCATGCAGCTATATGGTCAATGACAGCAGGGGAATCTGTGAGTTTTATACCCTTCGGCAATGCAATCATTAGCTTTGAAAACATCATCTGGCCGGCTCCCATCAGGGCATGCATTGTCTTATGAATGCTTCCCGGAAAACTGTTATTGACATGCATCAACACAAGGTTATGCGCTGTACCTTCGGCGGGGAGGTGAAAATCTTCCATTTCCGGGGCAATGAGCATTTTAATGGCCGGTTTGAACAAGGTCTCGGTAGTTTTTGAAAAATACAGGTCTTCCATAGGCGGAATACCGGTAATTGTTGCCGGATATACGGCATTTTTACGGTGTGTGATGGCGGTCAGGTGAAACACAGGGTATGTGTCTTCGAGGGAATAAAAGCCGGTATGATCGCCAAAGGGGCCTTCGGTGCGGAACGCTTCGTTTGTATCAATGTAGCCTTCCAAAATAATATCCGCATCAGCAGGCACTTCAATGTCCTGGGTGATGCATTTTACCAGTTTTGCGGGTTGTTTGCGGATAAGCCCGTACATCAGTAATTCATCCACATTTTCGGGGAGCGGAGCAGTGGCAAGGTATGTGTAAAGCGGGTCTCCGCCTAAAGCTACAGCCACCGGCATTTTGCCTCCTTTTTGCTGCCAGGCTTTAAAATGTGCAGCCCCCCCTTTGTGACGATGCCAGTGCATGCCTGTTGTGTTTTTATCAAAAACCTGCATGCGGTACATACCGATGTTTCGTGTACCGGTTTCGGGGTGACGGGTAAACACCATTGGCAAAGTAAAAAACGGGCCGCCATCGAAAGGCCAGGAGGTAAGTACAGGCAGCTTGCCGAGGTCGGGGTTGGTATCAATCACTTGTTGACATGCGCCCTTTTTGGTGCTGTGTTTGGGAAAAACTTTCAGGTAACGCCTGTGTGGCCAGAGGTAACGGATGGCATTAAACAAGCCACCGCCCTGTTTCATCTTTTCAACTATGGAAAAAAAGTGTGGAAACACATCGCCGGGGTGTTGTTTGCCCATAACGGTTCTCATGCGGGTGGTGCTGCCAAATGCATTTATGAGCAGGGGGAAATCTGTACCGGTGTTTTCAAACAAGAGGGCTTTGCCACCACCCGTTTGCTTCATCATGCGGTCAGCTATTTCCGTGATTTCCTGGTCAGGCGAAACGGGTTGTTTTACCCTTATCAGTTCACCACTGCTCTCCAGCTGTTCTATAAAAGCCTGCAAGCCTTGGTTTGTCAGTTGTTTCTTTTTCACAGAATAAAGATAGTGAAATTTACATGAAGGAAAAATATGAAACCTCGATGAGAAAAATTTTGACACATACACACACATGATTATTTACCGAAAAGTGATTGAACGATGCCTGTAAAAATAATTTTCTCTGCGGGACTCTGCACCTCTGCGTACCTCTGCGGCACAACCGAAAAGTAACGCAACGTGGCGCGGAGAAGACGCTGAGAACCGCGGGAGAAAACATTAAAATATCCCTCAAGCATCAGCGAACCATTAATAAAAACAAACTGCATCCATGGAGAAATAAATGTATGGGGTTGGTATCACAGTACGACCTTCGGCAAGGTACCAGTTTGCGGCAGGGCGGAGGCCGGCAGCCCGTGTGCTGCGAAGCGGATGTGCTGTGCTGTGGGCAGAGCGACAAGAGGACCTGTCCGGCGTAACGGAGTGGAGACGGAAGCTCCTGTCCACAGCAGGACAGCACACACTGAGCAGTGCACGGCTACAGGCCGCAGACCGACCTGAAAGGTGCCGCCCAAAAGCATAAAAAAACCGTCCTTATAATAAGAACGGCTTAAGAAACATCTATTCCCGGGATTTTATTTTCCCAGGGTAGCAATCATCACAGCTTTGATGGTATGCAGCCTGTTTTCGGCTTCATCAAATACGATGGAGTGCTCTGATTCAAACACGTCGTCGGTGACTTCCATTTCGCCAATACCGAATTTTTCAGCGATTTCTTTGCCAACGGTGGTGTTTTCATCGTGGAAAGCGGGCAGGCAATGCATGAATTTCACATTGGGATTGCCTGTTTTTTTGATCATGTCCATGTTTACCTGGTAGGGTTTCATTTCAGCGATGCGTTTTTCCCAGACTTCATCGGCTTCACCCATGGATACCCATACATCGGTGTAGAGAAAATCCACGCCTTTAACGCCTTTATCCACATCTTCGGTGAGGGTGATTTTTGCGCCGGTTTCTTTGGCAATTTCTTTACACTGAGCCACCAGTTCTTTTTCGGGATGACATGATTTTGGTGCCACAGCCCTGAAATCCATGCCCATTTTGGCAGCCCCAACCAACAAGGAATTACCCATGTTGTTGCGGGCGTCACCGAGGTAAGCAAAAGACACTTTGTTCAATGGTTTGTCAATGTTTTCTTTCATGGTCATGAAATCTGCCAATATCTGTGTGGGATGAAATTCGTTTGTCAGGCCGTTCCATACCGGTACATTGGCATGTTCGGAAAGCGTTTCAATGATTTCCTGTCCGAACCCGCGGTATTCAATGCCATCATACATGCGTCCCAACACACGGGCTGTGTCGGCCATGGATTCTTTTTTCCCCATTTGTGAGCCGGCAGGGCCAAGATAAGTGACGCCGGCACCCTGATCCATTGCTGCCACTTCAAAAGCACAACGTGTGCGTGTGGAATCTTTGGCAAAAAGCAATACCACATTTTTGCCTTTCAGCAATTGTTTTTCAGTCCCGGTGTATTTTGCTTTTTTGAGGTCATCAGAGAGGTCAAGCAAAAAGTTGATTTCTTTCGGACTGAAGTCCAGTAATTTCAAAAAACTTCTGTTTCTAAGGTTATAAGCCATAATTATTATGTTTTAATGTTAATATTATTTAATGTTTAAATTACAACACTATTCCTGATGGTGTTTCGGGATAAATTCCAATTTTCAATAATCAAACCTCAAAAACCTGTCCGGCGAAGACGGATAAATTCCAACCATCAATTTCAAAATTTCAAACCTGCCTGCAGGCATTAAAGATAACCTAAGGTCTTTGTTGTTTGGAAATTTAATGTTATTTGATTTTTGTTTTTTCATTATTCAAATGTAGATAAATGTTCGATATTATGGACAAACACTATTTTGCTACTATTTGCGTGCCGACATTGTCTTTGCCCAATTCTTTGGATTCGGTGATGACGCATTTTTTACCACCGCGTTCAATGAACTGAATGGCTGCCCTTATTTTAGGAGCCATGCTGCCTTCAGTAAACTGCCCGTCGTCGAGGTGTTTTTTTGCATCTGCCACAGTAATGACATCCAGAGCTTGTTGGTTTGGTTTGTTGAAATTGATAAACACTTTAGGCACATCCGTAAGGATGTAAAATTCATCGGCATTGATTTGTGTCGCCAGCATTGAGGAAGCCAAATCTTTGTCAATGACAGCATCGATGCCCTGCATTTCGCCGGGTTTTACATAAAACGCCGGGATGCCACCTCCTCCAACGGTAATGACAATGTTTCCGTCGCGGGCAAGTTTTTCTATGCTGTTTTTGTTGAGTATCTCAACAGGGTTAGGCGAAGCCACTACTTTCCGGTATCCTCTGCCTTTCGGATCTTCGGCATATACATCGTCGGGGTTTTCTTTTTTTTGAGCTTCCATTTCTTCTTTTGTATAATAAGGGCCGATGGGTTTTGTGGGATTTTGGAATGCTTTATCATCTTTATCCACAAGGACTTGTGTTACCAGCGTAAGGATGTCACGCTTCATTTTTTTGGATTCAAGTACATTTCTCATTTGCTGTTCAATAATATACCCGATAAATCCCTGAGAATAAGCACCACAAATATCAAGAGGCATGAGAGGAAGATTAAACATCTTATGCCCGGCAATGTTACGGAGAAGAATGTTCCCGACCTGAGGTCCGTTTCCATGGCCGATGACAATGTTATAATCCTGTTCTATCAGTGCTGTCAAATTATTGCAGGTTTCATGCACATTGGATTCCTGTTCCTCAATGGTTCCTTTTTGTCCTGCCCTGAGGAGTGCATTTCCGCCAAAAGCTACTACTGCAAGTTTCTTCTTCATATAAACGTATTTTTTGATTAAGAAGCAAATATAAAATAATTTAGGCAGATACCATACAGAGGGGCAGAATTTCACGGGGAATAAAACAGTTATTCAGGAACTGCTGACCTTTGATTGAATAAAATCCAATATTCGTCTCCCATGTCCTATACGTCTGGCCGGCAGGTGAAATTATTCATCCTTTATCCATGGCAAAGAGAATTGTTTTTTCAGTTCAACCGGGATTCCGTTTAACGAACTTAATTTTTTATGTGTTTGTGCACCGGATTTTTGTCTATATTTGTTCTTGTAATAACATATTGGAAATATGACACACAAAATAATACTATATATTCTATTGATTGGAGTAATATGCATTGCGTCCTGTAAATCCGATTGGTACAACATTCCGGATTCAGTTGAACCATACGTTGAGACCTTTGATGAATATGCACAGCAACGGGGGCTTGATTATGATTTTGAGGAACTAGGCCTTATTATAGAATTTTCAAACCTTGGTGAAGACACAGCAGCGAGGTGCAATTACGAAGATCCTATCCGCATTGAACTCGATGAAGAAACATGGACAGCAGCCAATGAAGATGATCGAGAAGCCATCATGATGCGTTATATGGCGTTGGGATTTCTTAACCGTCAGAACACCAATACTGTTTTTCCCAATGGCGAATGGACTAGTTTAATGCGGGGAAGGCCTTATGGCACAGAAAATACCATGTATCATACTTTGAATTATTATGGCTTCAGAAAGCCGTATTATGTGGATGAGTTGTTTGATGAAAAAACACAATGGCCATGGTGGGCAGATAATCAAACCAGTTATGACTCAATTTATGAACTTGAATCTGTCCCCCTGCTTAATGAACAGTTTTTGGGCAATGAAAACGTGTGGGAACAAACCAACATGACACTGGAAGCAGAAGTTAACAATGGGGAATTCAGGCTACAAAACAGCAGTAATTCATCGGAACTAGCATTGTATGACCATGGCCTTGAAATGGAAGAAGATTACAAGATTGAATGTATTATCAAGATTGAAAACAGTAACTCATCAGATCTTAGTGGTCTTATCTGGGGTGCTTCTGACCTTAATGCGTATTATTTTACCGGGTATGATTTGCAGCATAATATATTGATTAGCAATTCAAAAGAAAATTTCAATTATTTTTATGCTTATGTTGAAAATGAAAATATTGCAGATTTTTTAAATTATAACAAGCTTACTGTAGTACACCTGAATGATCTTGTTTATGTCTTTTTAAACGAGAACTTTGTTTACCTTACTGACATCCACGAATTGTATGGGGCCAGTTTTGGTTTCAAAGTTGGAGCCAACAGCACATTGGTTGTTGACAGGCTGACCATTGAACATCTGAAATAAAACCCATATAAATTTACACATTGCAGCCATTTGGCAAGAAGTTTGATAATGATAAAAAAATACTAAAAACACAACTTATGAAAAAAACAATTTACTTGATGCTTGCTTTGTTAGCTACCAATTTGGTCATAGCTCAGACAACCAACCTTACAATCTTCCACGAAGACGGTGAAACATTTACGTTGTATCTGAACGGTATGAAAAAAAATGAAAGCCCGAAAGCCAACGTAAAAGTTGAAGGGTTGAAAGCCGATGCATACAAGGCTAAAATTGCCTTTAATAACAAGTCATTGAAGTCGTTTACCAAATCCTTATGGTTTGAAGAAAAAGGGCATGAATACACGTTCAGGATCCATCAAAAAAACAATGGAAAAATGACATTGCGGCTGGTAAGCCAGACCGCTATTGAACAAACTGAAAATGCATCTCAAGCCAGTGAAGAAAAATACGAAGATCCCCAACAGACCACACACAGCACCGAAGGCACAAACATGCAGGAGTCGGCCACCATTACACACAGCTCCACCACACATTCAGGCCATGGTAATGAGACGAGTGATGATACCGAATCAATTGATGTAAACATGAAAGTCAACGAATCGGGAATGGATGTTTCCATGAATGATGAAGGGGAACAAATGAATATGACAGTTGATTTTGAGCTGGATGATGCCCATACCGAGACAACAACAAGCACCACAACAAGCACCACAACCACCGTTACGCATGAAGGCGGAGGCGTTGAAGAAACCATTGCTGAACAGGAAACAGCCAATCAAACTGCAACTCCACAATACGAATCAGGTGGTTGTCATACCCCGATGAGCAGCATGGATTTTGAAAAAGCTAAACAATCCATTGAAAGCAAAGATTTTGAAGATTCACAGTTAAAAATTGCCAAACGCATTGCCAAAAGCGATTGCCTGACAACATCACAGGTAAAAACCATCATGACTTTGTTTGACTTTGAAGATTCCAGGCTTGAATTTTCAAAATTTGCTTATGAATATGTGTACGATCCGCACAAATACTACATCGTGAATGATGCTTTTGAGTTTGAAATGAGCATTGATGAATTGGATGAATACCTGGAAAGTGTAGAATAAAAAACATTTCGGATAATTCATCTGTTGTTTTTCCAGGATAAATACTTTTTATCTTTGTTGAAAAATAACATTTTATATGAAGACAATCACATTCATCAGACACGCAAAATCCGACAGGAAGCAGGATGTTCCTGATTTTGAACGGCCATTGAATGACAGTGGCAAAAACGACGCTCCCCTGATGGGGCAGGTGATAAAAGCGGATTTTATTTTGCCGGATCTTATCATATCCAGTCCGGCCAACCGGGCAAAAACAACAGCGAGGTTTATTGCAGCTGAAACAGGTTACCCTGAACAGGAAATTGTGTATCTGGATGATCTGTATTTTGCCGATACAGAGACTTTTTTAAGCATCATTCGTGATATGGAAAACGATTTTGATTCCATATACATGGTTTCACATAACCCTGGCATTACTTATATTGTCAACCGTACTTCCGATAAGAGGGTGGATCATATGCCAACCTGCGGTGTGGCACAAATTCAGTTTAATGTGAAATCGTGGGCTGATATAGCGGATAAATCAGGAAAAATGGTACGCTTTGATAAGCCTAAAAATTACAAAAAGGGGTAGCCGTCAATAATATGCTTTACGTGTTACAAGCACAAAATATAGTAATAATTTGCGCATATTATCTATTTTCACCATCTTGTGATAAATTTTACTACGATGAAAGTATCGGAATACATTGACTTATTATTAGGACCAATGGTCTATTACAATGAAAATGAAGCGTTTGAATGGATCAAGTCTGAATTAATCAGTATTCGCCCCTGGGAAAATAGGGGAACTTCAAAATAAGGATTTAGGTGTTAGGGGTTAGGTTTTAGGTTTTTCATGACCTAAAACCTAACCCCTAAACCCTAACACCTTATTTTAGTAAGAGTTATATGAGAGTATTCGCCCCTGGGAAAAAACAGGGGAACTTCAAAAAAGATAACTTAAGTTTATCTTTGCAAAGATAGCACATATGATCCCAATATTTACATGAATAAAGAATAATGAACATCAGAACAATCGAATTATGAGTAAAAAAGTTCTAATTCATCATTCGATATTCTATTGTTCTAATGTTCGTTATTCAATT
>CAZGPW010000289.1:0-8661 GCA_964527535.1 uncultured Bacteroidales bacterium | reverse complement strand
AAAATTTTTGCAGATTTTTGAAATTGGGGTTTGCAGATTGGGATTTATCCGTCTCCGTTTCTCTACGCCGGACAGGTTTTGGGATTTGGGATTTGGGATCCGTCTCCGCTGAGCTCCGCCGGACAGGTTTTTGAGCTTCATATGTGCTATATTTCCATAGACAAATTTAAGTTATCTCTTTTGAAGTTCCCCTGTTTTTCCCCAGGGGCGAGTACTGATTAGTTACAAAAATTAAATTATGACAACCCTAAAAATATATTTTATAAATTTGTAAATAAGAAAGTTGCATTTGCTGGTTGAATCTACCTTATAACTTTTTGCGATTTTATTTTTGGATCAATATAATTTATTTTTACATTTGCCATAAGTTCATCATTTTTAACATAACATTAAAACCTATTACCATGAAAAATCTTATCATTTTCCTTGCTATTTTGTTTGCCGGGCAGCTTGTACATGCCCAGGCAGAACAAGTAAAAATCCTTGATTTGTTAGTGCAACCTGTCATTCAAATGGATACCGTAACCGGCGAACCCATTGAAACGGACAATGAAACCCTTGCAATTCTATTCAAGGTCAACCATCCGGAGCATGCAAACACCGTGAACCTGTTGTTTGGTACAGCGCAGGATACCGGAGATGTGTTATCCTTGCAGGGAAACATTGTCCAGGAGGATGATGTGTATTATACCTCTTTGAACGGACAACAGGAAGCCATAAACGGATACACTGCTAAATTGCATGTAACGCTCACACCACAACAAAAAGAAGCTTACAATTTCATTTCATTGTACATAGAAGACAATGAAAACCAGCAAACAGAGACCTTATATTTTGTTAAATAAACTAAAAAACCATATAGTTATGAAAACTCAAAGCATTATATTTTCAATTTTAGCAATGATTGTTTTAAGTGTAAGCAACATTTATTCACAGACGGTTTATACGGTAACCAAAACGATCGACCCCGATCCGTTTGTATATGAATACAATTATGTGGATTCATTGTGTGATCCGGAAATGCTTGGGACATTGCAGTGGGCCATACGTAAAACCAACGATACCCCGGATGATTGTGTCATTGAATTTGATATACCGGGTGCAGCGCCGCATGAAATTGCGTTACAAAATTATCTGCCTGCAATCGAAAATTCTGTTGTAATTGATGCAACATCACAGGCCGGTTATACATATGATGAAAAAGTGATAACAATTAATGGCCAGAATAACATTGAATATTGTTTTTCTCTAAGCAATAATGAGGACATACAAATAAAAGGCTTTTATATTACAGGTTTTTTAAATACAGCTATATCCGTAGGGGAAGGACAAAATTTTGAAATTGCAGAAAATCATATAATGGCAAACAACAATGTACCAGGTTATTTTTATGCAATAAACATTGCTGGTGGTAACAATACCAGGATTTATGGAAATGAAATCGAAAATGAAACAATTGACAGTACCAATAGTACTTATGGATTATTCATCAGATTTACAGATAACTGTATCATTGGGGGACCGGGAGTGCATCAGCCCAATAAAATAACAGGCATGGGTACAGGCATAACAATTGTTAGTCTTAGCTTTAATAAAATAACACGTAATAAAATTTTTAACAATAATACCGCAATTAATTTATGGGACGGAGCAAACAATGGTATTCAAGCACCTGAAATTACGGATTATTCAGATTACATCCTGTCCGGAAAATCAGCCCCCAATGACACCATAGAAATCTTCGGCAGCACCGGCCCGCAAAACGCCAATGAATACCTCATTAGCACCACCGCCGCCACCGACAGCACCTGGAGTGTGGAAGTAACAACCACCTACCCTTATTTCATTGCCACCGCTACCGATGTGGATGGAAATACCTCGGAGATGAGTGGGGTGGTTGAGAATCCTGAATATGAACCATACACCTCAAAGCTCATTGATGAAATTTGTTATGCAGGTGAGATCAGCCAGGATATAAAATTAGAGGCTATAGGAGTTGATGGAGCACAGTCTTATATCTTTAGAATAGAAATCATACCTCAGGATGGAGAGGCTGTTGTGTATAATAAAAACATTTATGATAAATACTTTATGCTTTCCGAATTGGGTGATAGCATAGAAGATTATTCTATTGTTGAGGTATCAGTAAAACCAGTGATTGAAAATGTCGAAACGCACTTTGGACAAGCTTGTAGTTTCATTTATAAATATGCACAACCAAGAAAACACTATGCTGATGGAAAAATAATTGTCCGGCTTAAATCCGATATGGATATTAGCTATAGTGATACAACAACAGTTCATCCAATAAACGAAATTGATTCACTGATAAACAAATATGGCATAACAAAAATAAAAACACTATTTAAATATATGGAAGACTCTTCAGTGCATTATCCCAATGTAGTACATTTTGATTCTGTTTCACAGATTGAATCATTGATGAGTGGTTTCCGTGAATTATCTTTTACTTACAATGTAGAGCGGGTTCCTGTCTATTCATATTGTGTGAGCCCAAATGACCCATATTATTCAACTCAGGACTTATGGCATCTAAGCAAGATAAACGCAGAAAGTGCCTGGGGCATCCACCAAAATGCAACAGATGTTATAGTGGCTATACTTGATAATGGTTTTAATACAAACCATGAAGATTTAGTAAATAATATTTGGGTAAACCCAGGAGAAATTCCTAACAACAATATTGATGATGATGGTAATGGATATATTGATGATATTCATGGTTACGATACCGGAAATGATGATGGCGATCCACATATTAACACTGATAATGGCACAAATGGCTATGGACACGGCACACATGTTGCTGGCATAGCAGGTGCAGAAACGAACAATAATTCAGGAGTTGCTTCAATCAGTTATGGAACACAATTGATGCTTGTTAAAAATGGGACTGATAACGGGGATTTTGATCACGAACATGCAGTGGCAAGCCTTGAATATGTTTATGAAAACAACGTAGAGGAAGATGTTGTCAACATGAGTTGGGGTGTATATGAAGAAGAACTATCTCAATCAGATTTTGATGAATTACATCTTGCCATTCAGAATTTAAACAGCGATGGAGTAATTTTGGTTGCTGCTGCAGGTAATGATGGGATAGAACTTGGAAACGGTGTTGAACAATATCCATCTGGTTTTGATGAAGTGATTTCTGTTGGGGCTACCCAATCAGATGACTTACTGGCAATTTATGCTGTTAACAACACATCCTTTTCCTCTAACTATGGCTCATCCATTGATGTTATGGCACCCGGTGTGGATATAATGAGTACAATGAGTGGTGCTATAGAATCAGAAAATGATGCTTATCTATCCAATTCAGGTACTTCTATGTCATCACCTTTGGTAGCTGGCCTTTGTGCATTAATGCGGTCTTATGCTCCAGATGCAAGTGTGGAAGAGATTAAAACTTGCCTGTTGAGCACTTGTGATCCGATTGATGACCTCAATGACCCAGAATACCAGGGCCTTTTGGGTAGCGGAAGGATAAATGCTTTTGAAGCCCTTAAATGCTTAATGACAGATGATCAGTTGGCTGCTCATTTCACCTCATCAACACAAAAAGCCTGTGAAGGTGAACCAGTTTCATTCTTTGATGAAAGTACCGGAAATCCAGTATCATGGGAGTGGACAGCAACACCTTCAAATGGAGTAACTTTTGCACCATCAAACACATCTCAAAATCCGGATATTAGTTTTTCAGAGCCAGGACATTATGACATTACCCTAACTGTGATAAATAGCAATGGAGACGAGCAATCTGTTACCTACAACGATTATATTTTTGTGCAAAATCCACAAGTTGAAATGGTTCATTCCAACCATTTTTGCCTTGATGATGGTGATGTTGGTTTTTGTCCTGGTGGTAATGTAACTACCAACAGCCTGGATGTTTGCAATGGTTCTACCCAAACCATAACCCTTTATTTTAACAACGAACCTCCATTCAACGCTGTGGTAACTGATGGCGTAAATACTTATGATGTTAGCACAAATTATTTCCCATGTACTGATTTTCCTGAATACCATTACATGGCTCATTTAAATGTGGTAGTTACCGAAGACAACAACACTTTTACCATTGAATCTCTCGAAGACAATGTTTGTACATTAGACGCTTATGATGATGCAAGCATTACATTTAACGTGCACGATTGTTGCCCCAATTTAATCAGTGACGGTGATTTTGAAGGTATCACAGAAATACCTACGGACAGAACTGATTTAGTACTTTATCCTAATATGCCTAATTCATTCCACAATGAATATAAAATTTTAGATTTAGGGCCACCTTATAATTACGCTTTAATAATTGATGGCCCAACACAAGATCAAGTAGAAAATGCAGGTAACACAGACGAACATTTAATTTGGGCATCTGAACCAATGGATGTTACAGCAAACACAGATTATATTTTTTCTGCTGAGAATAGAGAAGGAACGTATTGTTTTTCATATTGTACGCATTTTGCTTCAAGGTCATCTCAACAATTAAAGTTATCTTTTAAAATCATCAACACAATAACAAATAATATATTGTTGGAAAAAAAAGTTTATTTTTCAAGTAATTTACGTTCAATTGCAATTGTAATTGCTAAGGCTTGGATGACAAATAATTTTATGTGGTATTCTACAGATGATCAAACTGTGAGGCTTGAAATACATCAGATTGAAGAATTTGATGAGGCTTTTTATGATTATACTTTAGACAACATTTCCTTACGTGCCATCAATGAAAATGATCCCCTGACTGCAAGCATTACGGATTACAATGAAGCAAGTTCTCCTGATGTATGTGATGGAACCGCAACAGTAACTGCTGATGGTGGCCATGGTTCATATGAATATGCATGGGATGATCCTGCAGAGCAGGAAGTGCAGGAAGCTACCAACTTATGCGCTGGTAATTATACGGTAACTGTAACTGATGCAAATGCTTGTTCTGTAACTGCAAGTGTCTTCATTGATTATCAAAGCAATATTAATGTTATTGTTTCAGGTGAAGATGTCACATGCTATGGTGATTGTGATGGCTCCGCTACGGTTTCTGCAAGTGGAGGGCTTGAACCTTATACGTATGAATGGAGCAATGGACTATCAACAGAAACGGTTGATAATCTATGCGCGGGGTATTATGAAGTTACAGTAACGGATGCCAATGAAGACAGTAACG
Source organism: uncultured Bacteroidales bacterium (assembly GCA_964527535.1). Taxonomy (GTDB): domain Bacteria; phylum Bacteroidota; class Bacteroidia; order Bacteroidales; family ML635J-15; genus JAQIBY01. Next base: position 3,464 of record CAZGPW010000289.1, on the reverse strand, counting down.
TCGGGAACATCACAATAGACCAGAATGATCAAATATCTGCCAGTATAGCTTCAACTGACATTTCTTGTTTTGGGTATGCAGATGGTGAAGCCACAGTTACAGCTAATGGAGGAACAGGCACATATACGTATGAATGGAGCAATGGACAAACAACAATAACTGCTTCCGATCTTGATGAAGGAACATATACTGTTACAGTTACAGATGCCAACGATTGTCAAGTTGAAACCAGTGTTATAATTTACGAACCCAATGAACTCTTTGCAAGTACGATTAACACAGATGTTGCCTGTTTTGGTAACTGCAACGGCTCCATTACAGTTAATGCTTCTGGTGGTACTTCTCCTTATGAATATGATATTGGGAACGGTTACCAGACTGAAAACATATTTGATAACTTGTGTGCAGATAATTACACCATTACTGTACAAGATGATAATGGTTGTGCCGCAACAGCAGATGCAACGATAAACGAGCCACCAGTTTTAAATGCATCCATTTCTTCCAGCACAATATCCTGTTTCAACAGTAACAATGGAAGTGCTACAGTCAGCGCTTCCGGTGGTACAGGTTTATATACCTATCTTTGGAGTGATGGTCAAACAACACAAACAGCAAATAATTTAGAAGACGCAACATACAACGTAACGGTGTTTGATGGTAATTTGTGCGAAGCTTATGCCAGTGTTACCATCAATGAAAATCCGGAAGTTACAGCAAGTCCTGTTGTTAATGCAAATGTTACCTGTTTTGGAGGATCTGATGGACAGGCAACCGTTACACCAGGTGGTGGAACCGCATCTTATACCTATCTCTGGAGTGATGGACAAGATACACCTACAGCTATTGACTTAAGTGCAGTCACTTATGAAGTAACGGTCTATGATGACCATCAATGTGAGGGACATACCAGCGTTACCATCACCGAACCAGAAGAACTGATAATTACAGAAAACCACGTAAATGTTGACTGCTACGGAAATTCAACAGGCGAAATTGAGGTCACTGCCACAGGTGGAACTTCACCGTACAACTACACTATGAATAATGATCCAGTACCAGATAATGGTCCATATACTAACTTAACAGCCGGAACATATACAATAGAAGTCACCGATGACAACGGATGTACGGACAATATGAATATTACCATCACTGAACCAGATGAACTCATAATAAGTGAAGTTACCTCAAGCCATGTGGATGTTGACTGTTTTGGCAATGCCACAGGTGAACTCGAAGTAACTGCTACAGATGGTACAACTCCATACAGCTACACATTAGAAGGGGGAGCATCACAAGAAAGCGGATTATTTACCGGTCTTACAGCCGGCACTTACACTTTGGAAGTTACCGACGATCATGGCTGTACCGATAATATGACAGTTACCATTACCGAACCAAACACACTCATTATTAGCGAAGTATCGGCCAGCCATGTGGATGTTGACTGTAACGGCAATGCCAATGGCGAACTTGAAGTTGAAGCTATCGACGGCACAGCCCCGTATGAGTACACACTGAACGGAGGGACAGCCCAGAGCTCAGGTTTGTTTACAGACTTAACAGCCGGAATTTATACCCTTGAGGTCACAGATGACAACGGCTGTACGGACAATATGAATATTACCATCACCCAACCTGATGAACTTACCCTAAGTGAAATCATGGAAAACCATGTGGATGTTTGTCAAGGTTCTGTTGGGACCGGCGAATTTGCAGTTTCTGCAACGGGTGGAACTCCTGACTATAACTATTCCATTAGTGAAGGTGAAGAACAATCAAGTGGCACTTTTACAGGCCTTGCAGTTGGTGATTATACCGTTACCGCCACCGACGCTAACAATTGTGAAGTCTACACCAGTGTCTCCATTAGCGAAAGCCCGCCAATCAAGCCCGAAACTGATGTTACTGATGTTACCTGTTATGGTGTTTGCGACGGTTCAATTTCAGCATCTGGTACTACCGGTGGTGTTCCACCTTACACTTTTGAATGGAATGATCCTGATGAACAAACCACAGAAACAGCTATAAATCTTTGTGCCGGTGATTACACGGTCACCATTACTGACAGTGATGGATGTACCGCAACAGCGGATGCAACGGTACACCAAAATCCGCTGGTTACTGCAGCAATAGATGATTACACAAGTATCATCTGTTACGGAGAAACAGGTTCTGCTACGGTAACACCCGGTGGTGGCGATGGAAACTATACTTACCTTTGGAGTAATGATGAGACAACTCCTACAGCCACTAACCTATCACAGGGCACATACTATGTTACTGTTTACGATGGTAATGATTGCGAAGCTTATTCAGAAGTGACCATTGAGCAGAATCCTGAATTGTTAGCAGAAATCACCGATTTTTCTGATGTTACCTGTTTTGGAAATGAAGACGGTTCGGCAACCGTTAATATTGATGGTGGTACAGAGCCTTTCACCTACCTTTGGGATGATCCCCTGGAGCAAACAAGCGCTACAGCCACAGGATTGTCAGGTGGCACTTACACAGTCATCGTTACTGATGCCAACAATTGCGAAGCTGAAGCCAGCGTTACAATTACCGAACCCGATGAACTTATAGCTCTGGCAGATTACACCGAAATTGACTGTTACGGAGAAACAAGTAACATAACCATAACAGCCACCGGAGGTACAGAGCCTTATTCAGGGACAGGAACATTTTCTGAAAGTGCAGATACCTACACATATACTGTTACCGATGCCAATGGCTGTACAGATGATGTGACCATTACCATCACCCAACCAACAGAACTCATTGCCAACGCAGGTGATGATGTAACCGGTTGTGGCTCATACAGCGACAGACTTGGAGACATCATTAATGGAACAGCAAACGGAGGTACACCTGATTATGAATATGCTTGGAGTCCAGAAGAATATCTGACTGGAGCATCCGGAGCACACCCTGTTGCTACTATAGATGAGACTGGTGTATATACTTTCACAGTAACCGTCACCGATGCAAACGGCTGCACAGCCACGGATGAAGTTACAATTACCGTTTATGATATTCCAACTGTTACAGCCGGCAGCAACTCACCCATCTGTGAAGGCGAAGACATCAGCCTGACAGAAACCGGCGGTGATGCTGTTTCATGGGAATGGTCAGGACCAAATAGTTTTAGTTCGACAGAACAAAGTCCTACCATTAGTCAAGCAACAACAGATGCATTCGGATATTATTTTGTTACAATTACGGATATACATGGGTGTACATCAGAAGACAATGTTTATGTTAATTTAAAACCACTCCCCACCGCCTCCTTCACCATATCCGGTTGCCCGGCAGCCGGCATACCACTTGAAATAACCAACACATCCACAGATGCAGAGGACTATACATGGACATTGAGCAATGAAGACCAATACACCGGTGAAAACCCTGAAATAATTTTATCAGAGCCAGGATATTACTGTATTAAACTTATTAGTGCT
>CAZGPW010000288.1:0-10441 GCA_964527535.1 uncultured Bacteroidales bacterium | reverse complement strand
CAGGAAGAAAGCAGCTTCATGGATATGCTGAATATGGAAATGTCCAAAGTGATCGTGGGGCAAAAACCATTGGTTGAAGGGATGGTGGTTGGTTTACTGTCTAACGGACATGTATTGCTCGAAGGGGTGCCGGGGCTGGCAAAAACCCTGGCAATAAGTACCCTGGCAAGCACCATCAATGCCGGTTTCAGCCGGATTCAGTTCACACCAGACCTTCTGCCTGCGGATTTGGTGGGAACCCTGATTTACAGCCAGAAAAATGAAGAGTTCATTGTGAAAAAAGGGCCTATATTCAGTAATTTTATCCTCGCTGATGAAATAAACCGGGCACCTGCCAAAGTACAATCAGCACTGCTCGAAGCCATGCAGGAGCGTCAGGTCACCATTGGTGAAAATACCTATCCGCTCGAAGAACCTTTCCTGGTGCTGGCCACACAAAATCCCATTGAGCAGGAGGGAACCTATCCGCTGCCTGAAGCACAGGTTGACCGTTTTATGGTGAAAATTGTGATTGATTATCCAAACAGGGAAGAAGAAAGGAAAATCATACGTGAAAATGTGATAGGCAAATTCCCGGTAGCAAATCAGGTGATAAAACCAGAGCAAATTCTGAAAGCCAGACAAGTGGTCAGGGATGTGTATATGGATGAAAAAATAGAAAACTATATTCTCGACATTATTTTTGCTACGCGTTATCCTGAACAATTTGGACTGGAAAGCATTAAACATATGATCTCTTTTGGTGGGTCGCCACGTGCAAGTATTAGCCTTTCTCTTGCTTCAAAAGCCTTTGCTTTTATAAAACGCCGCGGTTATGTGCTGCCCGAAGATGTGCGCGCCATGTGTCATAATGTGTTGCGGCATCGCATGGGTCTTACTTACGAAGCTGAAGCTGAAAATGTTACTGTGGATGAACTGGTCAGTGAAATTTTGAATAAAGTGGAAGTACCGTAAAAAAGGTGTTAGGATTTAGGGGTTAGGTGTGTGGTGGTTGATTGTGAAATAATTTGATTTTAACAAATTCAAATATAATGGAATCATTCAATGAGAAATACAAGAAAAGAAGTTATGATTTTGCAGTGAGACTGGTTAAGTACTGTATGAGATTAAGGAAAGAAGGTGTTCCTTATGATTTATTTAGCCAGCTATTGAAAGCCGGAACATCTTTTCCTGCAAATTTCCGTGCAGCAACACAAGCACGTTCAGATGCAGAATATTATTCAAAGTTATGTATTTCTGTTGAAGAAGGAGACGAAACGATTTTTTGGTTATACTTACTTGAGGATGCCGGACTGGCAAAATCTGATGATGAACTCATTTTTTTGCAACAAGAAAGTCAGGAACTGGTAAATGTTTTTTCTGATGTGAAACGAAAAAAAGCAAAAAGAATGGGTAAGTATTATAGGAATCCTTCCTATCAACCACCACACACCTAACCCCTAAATCCTAACACCTATCACCTAATTAATAAGAAAATGGAAACAAAGGAGCTGTTAAAAAAAGTACGAACCATAGAAATAAAGACCCGGAGATTGTCGCGCCAGATCTTTGCGGGGGAGTACCATTCTGCCTTTAAGGGTAAAGGAATGGCTTTTAGCGAAGTGCGTGAATATCAGGTAGGTGACCCCATAAAAAACATCGACTGGCACGTGACAGCTCGTTTTAATCACCCTTACGTGAAAATTTTCGAAGAGGAAAGGGAACTTACTGTTATGTTGCTGGTGGACGTAAGTGCTTCACAGGAATTTGGCACACATGAAAGGCTTAAAAATGAACTGGTGGCTGAAGTGTCAGCCGTGTTGTCATTCTCGGCAATCCACAACAACGATAAAATCGGCGTATTGTTTTTTTCCGATAGAGTGGAAAAATTTATCCCTCCCAAAAAAGGAAAAAAGCATATACTCAGGATCATCAGGGAAATGATTGATTTCAAGCCTGAAAGCAATGGCACAAACATAGCAGAAGCATTGAGGTACCTTACCAACGCCATAAAAAAACGGTGCACGGCTTTTGTTATTTCCGATTTTATTGATGATAATCCATACCTTGATGCCATGCGCATTGCAGGGAACAAACACGATGTGGTTGCCTTACGTGTTTATGACGAACGTGATGTTGAATTACCAAACGTGGGTATGGTGAAGATGAAAGACCCGGAAAGCAACAACAGTTTGCTTGTTGATACATCAGAAAAACAAACCAGGGCATTGTATAAACAACATTATGATGCATTTAAACAAAAATCCATTGAAAATTTCAGGAAATCAAGGGTGGATTTTGCAGACTTGAAAACCAACGAAGATTATGTTAAACCATTAATTGCACTATTCAAACGCAGGTAGTTATGAATAAGATATTTACATTGTTTAATATTTGTGTTTTTGCGCTTGTCTCAAATGGGATTTTAGCACAGGAATACGATGTGTCCGCCACGCTCAATGAAGACAGCATCCTGATAGGAGACCAACTGGTTTATGAACTCGTTTTGCCTGCTTCATCTACCGATACCCTTGTGTTCCCTGATTATCCTGAAGACACGATCATCGCTGATGTTGAAGTGGTAAAAAGGAAAAAACAACATTACAATGCGGATAAAGGACTTATCCATAAGAGATATACCTTAACATGTTTTGAAGAAGGCCTGCATACCATTTCTTCCCAGGAAATTATCCTCAATCCGGGTACAGATAGCTTAGTCATGTTATCCAACCCTGTGCAGGTTAAAGTAAATCCTGTCGTAAAGACTGATACCCTGGATGTAGATACAACCTACGCTGAAAGGGGAGGTATCGTAGTCTTTGGGAAAAACAATTTTGAAGAACAAATCGAACAACAGATACCTGATTCTGTGCGTCAAAGCATGTCTCAGGATAGCCTGGCCATGCTTAAGGACACACTCCGCCAAATTATGGAACAACGTTTTGGCAGTCAGGTTTTCAGGGCAGCCGGTTTGCGAAAAGAAACAGAAACAGCACAAATGGTTGAAGCCCCTGAAAAACAATTGTTTGTGGTAAATCACAAAGCCATTCTGAATGACTACCGCATTCCCGGTGCTTTTGATACCGTTTTTGTGCAGGAATACGATACCGTGGTTGGACAACAGGCTTTATTTACAGCTTACAGGATAAAAGACATCAATGATGAATTGTATGAAACGCCGTTGAGCTTTTCGGAAATACTGTATTACATCTGGCATTTTATTAAAAACAACTGGTGGTGGCTTTCTGCATTGGTGCTGCTGATTTTAGCAGCGATATATTACTTCTTTTTCTACACTAAGAACAAGCCCATTTTCAGGCAAAAGATAAAACCTGAAGAACCGGCCCATGTCATTGCTTTCAGAGAACTGGACAGGATAAAAGAGGAAAAATTATGGCAGAAAAACAGGGTCAAAGATTATTACACTGACCTTACCGATACCCTCAGGCATTACCTGGAAAACCGCTATGATGTACAGGCAATGGAGAAAACAAGCAATGAGATATACCGGTTGATTGATGAAAAACGGCTGATGGATGAAAACATGAAAATGAAAATGCAGGATATTCTTCAACGTTCAGATTTCGTAAAGTTTGCCAAGTCAATGCCATTACCCGACGAAAACAAACGCAGCCTGGATCAGGCTTATGTAATTGTAGAAGCTACCAAAGAAAAACCACGGGATGAAAATGTGGAACTGGTGGAATCGGAAATTGAAAAAGAAAGCACAGACAACAACAAAAACAATAACACATGATGAACCTGGGAATTGATACCTTTGCCAATCCTGAATTTTTGTGGTTGTTGATTGGCCTCATACCACTGATTGTGTGGTACATACTAAAAAACCATCGTTGTGACCCGGAGCTGAAAACATCCGGTCTGCAGGCGTTTCATCATTATAAACCTTCATGGCGCATCCGGTTCAGGCATAGCCTGTTTGTTTTCAGGGTTTTGGCTTTGGCTTTAATGATTGTAGCTTTGGCCAGGCCCCAGAAACAGGATTCCTGGCATCAATCTGATTCAGAGGGCATTGATATTATGATGTCACTTGATATCAGTGGAAGCATGCTGGCCGAGGATTTTAAACCAAACCGCCTGGAAGCTGCCAAAGATATGGCGATGGATTTTATTGCGGACAGGCCGCAGGACAGAATAGGCCTGGTGATTTTTGCAGGGGAAAGTTTTACCCAATGCCCGCTTACGACAACACACCAGGAACTTATGCGTTTGTTTGGGCAGGTAAATACAGAAATGCTGACAGATGGCACGGCCATAGGAAACGGTCTGGCAACTTCTATCAACAGGCTTAAAGACAGTAAAGCGGCAAGCAAAGTAATTATATTGCTGTCTGATGGGGTCAATAATTCAGGGGAGGTTTCACCCCTGACTGCTGCCGACATTGCCAAAAAATTTGACATCCGGGTCTATACCATTGGGGTAGGAAGCGAAGGAACAGCCCCGTTTCCGGTAAAAACAGCTTTTGGTACACGCTACCAGAATATGGAAGTGAAAATAGATGAAGCAGTGCTTGCTCAAATTGCCGAAATGACAGGAGGTCAATATTTCCGGGCTACCGATGAACAAAAACTGAGAAAAATATATGAAGAAATTGATAAGCTGGAAAAAACCATCATAAAAGAGAAAAAATACACCAGCACTGAAGAACGTTTCTTTTGGTTTGCCTTGATAGCTGCATTACTGCTTATAGCTGAAGCTATTTTAAGAAATACATTGTTTAAACAAATGCCATAACCCGTTAGTCTATGTTTCGCTTTGAGAATAAAGACATATTGTATTTACTGCTTGCCCTGCCGGCATTGTTTCTTTTGTTCTGGTACAACAGAAGGACACTGCTCCGGAACATTAAAAAATTTGGGGATATTAAACTCATGCAACGCTTGCTGGTGAATTTCTCCATATCCAGGCCGTGGTGGAAGTTTGCGTTCATGGCGCTGGGCTTGCTTATGCTGATTTTTGCATTGGCAAGGCCACAGTTTGGCTCTAAACTGAAAGAAGTGAAAAAAGAAGGCATGGAAATAGTCATTGCCCTGGATGTGTCACGATCCATGTTAGCAAAAGACATAGCTCCAAACCGGCTGGCCAGTGCCAAACGTTCTATTCAACGCTTTATAAGCAAGCTTGATGGAGATATGGTTGGGTTGATTGTATTTGCAGGAGATGCATATATTCAAATACCATTGACAAGCGATTATGGTGCTGCACGCATGTACCTTGATAATGTGAATACCGACATAGCGCCTGTACAGGGCACCAATTTGGCTGATGCAATTGATATGTCTGTAAAAGCCTTTTCTCCCGACCCCGAACCGGCCAAAGTGTTGCTGATTATCAGTGATGGTGAAGATCATGAAGAAAATGTCATTGAAGCTGCTAAAAAAGCTGGTAAGGAAGGTGTAAGAATTTATACCGTTGGCATGGGTACAAAAAAGGGAAGCCCTATTCCAAAAGTATCCGGCGGATTTCACAAAGACAATACAGGGCAGGTGGTTATATCAAAACTCAATGAGAAAGTGTTGTCATCCATTGCTGATGCAGGAAAAGGCCGGTATGTGCTTGCTGGAAAATCCGGTGCAGGGCTTGATGTCATCCTGAATGACATTTCAAAACTTGACAAAACCGAAAGGGAAGTTGAAGTGTATGCTGAGTTTGATGACCAATATCAATATCCCCTGGCATTGGCTATCATTTTATTGCTGATGGAGGTGCTTATCAGCAGAAAAAAAGAACATACCATTGAAAAATTAAAATCGTTAAGCTCATGATGAAACGCTTTGCATATATAATAATGGTGATTTTTTTGATTCCGGTCAGCTTGATTGCACAGGAAGAACGTGTGTACAATCGTAAAGCGATAAAAGCATATAAGGAAAAAAAATACAATGAAGCGATTCTGAACGCCCAAAAAGCCATTGAAAAAGCTCCTGACAATCATAAATTGCATGAAAACCTGGGGCACGCTGAATTCAGAAATGAGAACTATGAGAATGCAGTTGAAGCGTACATGAAACCATCAGAAACGGGTGAGCTTTCAACATCCGGCCAATATTATAACCTGGGAAATGGGTTGCTGCAGTCGGGTGAATACGACAAAAGCATTGAAGCGTATAAAAAGGCTTTGCGTGCTGATCCCGGTCATTACAATTCAAAATACAACATGTCCCTGGCACGGACTGCAAAACAAAACATGCAACAACAGCAACAGCAGAAACAAGGAGGGGAGGATCAGGACAAAGATCAAGAAAAGAAGGATGAAAACAAAGAACAGGATCAGGACAAACAGGATCAGAAGAAGGATGACGGGGACAAAGATCAAAATAAAGAGCAACAACAGAAAAATAAAGAGCAGCAACAAAATCAGGAAATGAGCAAGAAAGATGCCGAGCGATTGTTGAAAGCACTCGAAAAAAGGGAAGAGGACATACAGGATGATAAGAAAGATAAAGTCAAAAAAGCAATACAATCACAACCCGATAAAGACTGGTAAAGATGTAATCTATAGCGTAGTAATCCATTTCATCTTTTCATTTTCATGAAACCTGGTTTATTAGATCACGGTATTTTTTTTCAGATAGATTTCTATAGGTTTGAATTTTATTACTTTTGGCAAATAAATAATACCAAGTTGCGTTCAACTGTGTAATATGTATTATACTTATTGATGATTACTAAAAATTACACAATTGAACACATATCGGTATAAAACCCGTTCATCCCTGCCCATGTGAAATCAACAGGGGGGTGACGATAAAAGCAAAAAAATGCTGTTTAATTCGCTGGATTTTGCCATATTTTTGCCGCTGGTTTTTGTGTTGTATTGGTTTGTTACCAATAAAAACCTGAAACTGCAGAATCTGCTGATTGTGGTAGCCAGTTACGTGTTTTACGGTTGGTGGGACTGGCGATTCCTGTCGTTGATTGCATTCAGCACACTAGTGGATTTTATTGTTGGCCTGAGGCTTGAAAAACAACAGACAAAAACAAAACGAAAGTTGCTTTTGTTAACTAGTATCCTGGTCAATTTGGGATTCCTGGGGTTTTTTAAATATTTCAATTTTTTTGTCGATAATTTTGTTGCTGCTTTTTCCTTTTTCGGATATGAGCTTCAGGGACGTTCGCTTAACATCATTCTTCCGGTTGGGATCAGTTTTTACACATTTCAAACCCTGAGTTATACCATTGATGTTTATCGCCGCAAAATGCGACCTACTAAAGATTTCATTGCTTTTGCCGCGTTTGTTAGTTTTTTTCCACAACTTGTAGCAGGCCCTATTGAACGTGCCAGCAATTTACTGCCTCAATTTTTCAGGAAAAGGCATTTCGATTATGAAAAAGCGGTGTCCGGGATGCGGCAGATTTTGTGGGGTTTGTTCAAAAAAATTGTCATCGCTGATAATTGCGCCCAGTTTGCTGATTATATATTTGCTCACTCCGAAAGCATGAATGGCAGTACCTTGTTTTTGGGGGTCTTGTTTTTTACCTTTCAAATTTATGGTGACTTTTCAGGTTATTCGGATATTGCCATCGGCACAGCGCGGCTGTTTGGTTTTAACCTGATGCGAAATTTTGCTTTCCCGTATTTTTCACGTGATATTGCTGAATTCTGGCGCCGATGGCATATATCACTTTCAACATGGTTCCGGGATTATGTGTATATACCTCTTGGAGGAAGCAAAGGCAGTAAATGGATGCAAATCAGAAACACGTTCATTATTTTTATTGTCAGCGGCTTCTGGCACGGTGCAAACTGGACGTTCATTATCTGGGGAGCACTGAATGCTTTATTCTTTATACCACTGTTGCTTGCCAAAAGAAACCGCAAGCACATGGAAATTGTAGCACGAGGTAAGGCCCTGCCAAGCCTGAAGGAATTTTCAGGAATACTGGTTACTTTTTTACTGACGGTTTTTGCCTGGGTGTTCTTCAGGGCCGAAAACCTGCCGCATGCCATTCAATACCTGGGTGGAATTTTTACAAACGGAACGTTTGCCACGCCTCGTTTTTCCGGCATGGGAAAAGCCCTGCCAATTGCCATGTTACTGGTGGTTTTTCTGATTGTAGAATGGCGGGGCAGGGCAGGTGATTTTGCGATATCTGCAGTTGGGACAAAATATACCCGGCCGGTGAGATGGGCATTGTATGCCGGGGTTATTTTTCTGATAGGTATGTACATGCAAACCCAAGGAACACCATTTATATATTTTCAGTTTTAACAAACATTGTTATGCAAAAATTTTTAACACGGTTTTTTTTGTTTCTCTTAGTGAGCTTTTTGGTTTACTGTGTTTTATTGTTTTTTTGGGGGCATTTACTGCCACAGCGTTATAAACCCAATTTGAATTATCGCATTGGATCCTATGGAAACATGTACACCCGGATGAGCGAAGTGAAAAATGTTCACAACCCTGATATTTTGATACTTGGCTCATCACATGCTTACCGGGGATTTGATGTCAGGATATTTAAAAAGTCCGGTTATAAAACTTTTAATATGGGGTCTTCATCACAAACGCCTGTTCAAACCAGATTACTTCTAAAGCGCTATTTGAAAGATTTAAATCCCGGCTTTGTCATCTTCGAGGTTTCTCCCGATGTTTTGGCTTCTGATGGTGTTGAATCGGCTGTGGATGTCATAGCCAACGATAAAAATGATTTCATATCTTTGAAGATGGCCTTAAAAATCAACAACGTCAAAGTGTATAACACGTTGTTATATGCGTTTATGAATGACCTTTTTAATGTCAATAAAAATTTCGAAGAACCCGTGGTAAAACCAAAGCGGAATGATACGTATATCCCGGGAGGGTATGTAGAAAAAGATATGAAATACTACACTTCCAAAACACTGCCGGAAAAAAAACTTGAATTCAGGGAAATGCAAATAAAGGCATTTAAGAACATTATATCCATCCTCCGAAAAAGTGGCATTGAATATATACTTGTTTACACGCCCGTTACTAACGATTTATATGAGAGCTTTACCAATGTGGAAACATTTGACAGCATCATGAATGCACATGGTGATTATTACAATTTCAATGAAATGATGCAACTCAATGATACCCTTCATTTTTATGACAGTCAACATTTAAACCAGGATGGTGTCAGGATATTTAATAAGCGTTTATTACGTTTACTAAAAACAAAAGGCTATTTTTAATGCGCTTGTAGGTATGGTTAAAAAATAAGCGGTTACCTGTTATCCAGGCAACCGCTTTTTTTTGGGTTATGAGCTGATGGGTTTATTCAACCATCAGTTTTTTCACATGATTTTCATCGCTTGTAATAATCCTGACAAAATAGACACCAGGTTTCAGGTCTTGCACATTCAGTGTTTCGATGTTGGATTGTACATTTTTATTGATGACCTTTTGACCGAGCATATTCACCAGTTCGATGCTGCCGGCATTCATGTTTGTCATTTTTACAAACACTTTATTTTCGGCAGGGTTCGGATAAATTTTAATACTGGTAGTGTTGCCGGCGATGTTATTCAGGAAATCAATAAACACAGGAGCTGTAGAAACACAACCTGCCGCATCGGTCACCATAACTGAATAGTTTCCGGATGGTACATTTTCCATGGTAGCATCGGCATCGCCGTTTGACCAGTAATATGAGTATGGACTCAGGCCCCCGCTGGCAGATGCTGTAGCAGAACCGTCTGTTGATGTTGGAGTGGTTGCATTTGTGACTGTGATATTAATTACAGGCCCTGCTCCAACAGAAATAACAAAGCTGTCAAAATCATTGCATGCTCCGTTTAGGATTTCATAGGTAACCACATGTGTTCCAACACCAGCTGTGCCGGGATCAAACTGATCACCTGTAACAGCGTTTCCGTTCCATGTGCCACCAGTTGATACGGCAGTTAATGTAACAGGATCATCATTTACGCATAAAGAGCCGGGGTCAGTTATGGAGGCATCCGGCATTTCATCCACGTGGATGGTGATTTGGTCGGAATTGCCGCATGCGCCTGTAAAGCTATAGGTAATAATGTGATCACCGGGGCCTGCAGCAGCAGGATCAAATTCGTTGCCTGATACGCCGTCACCGCTCCATGTTCCGCCTGCATCTACTGCATCGAGTGTAACAACCGGATCGGATTCACAGAGGTCATCCACCGGTGTGATGGTGGCATCATAATAATCGGCAACTTCAATGGTGATATTATCCTCAGCCACACAGGCACCATTTGTAATAATATAGGATATGGTATGTGTGCCAATGCCTGCTGATGCGGGATCAAATTCATTGCCTGAAACGCCGGGACCGTTCCATGTTCCGCCTGCATCTGCAGCGGTGAGCGTATCGGGATCATCGCCTGCACAGAAATCACCGGGATCGTTGATGGTAGCATCGGGCATATCGTCCACATGAATGGTTTCAGTATCAGAATCTCCGCAACTGCCACTGATCTCATAAGTGATGGTATGAT
>CAZGPW010000287.1:0-2000 GCA_964527535.1 uncultured Bacteroidales bacterium | reverse complement strand
CCCCCAGTCCCTGCTCAGCGTGGATGGCAGCGATGATAACACGGGGGAGGTGTTCCGGACGAATACCAAAGCTTTTAACAGTTTTTGGCGCATGAATGTAAGCGATAATGAAATGGGTAATATTTTTTCCAGGGTTGATGCCCCTGAAGCCATTGATAATGATAATTTCGGCATTCAAGCCTCCGAAAATGACATTACCTTTCACACCATACCTTTAGACAATGGCATTGGCGAGGAACGCATGCGTATTGTTGGTAATGAGCATGATTTTAATGACGGGCATGTAGATGCCGGAAATGTAGGCATAGGCGTTCAACATCCCTTGTCGATGCTTCATATAGGAGAATTTTCTACAGGCGGATGGAGAGATTGGATGGATATAGGAACATATTATGCTTTATTAAATGATAATATGTATGTTGGAATATTGAATCAACCTGCAGAGGACGTAATTGACGCTGTTATTAATTGGGGAAATAATCCAACACAAACAAGTGGAGGAGATCGGCTTCGTTTTATTTTTACTGCCTGGGAGGATTCACCAGGGCAGCCTACAGCAACTGAATATGAAGGCCTTGAAATTGCCCGCATGATTTCTCCTGATGGCAACATTGGAAGGATGGGCATCGGCGATTTTAATACCCTCGGCACAGACCCAACGCATACCCTTGATGTACTTGGCAACGCCCGCCTGCGAGAACTGCCAGAACCACAATGGCAAGACAACAGTATCGATAGATTTGTAGTGGTGGATGATGATGGCGTGTTGCACTGGAGCGACGATGTTGGCACCGGAGCAGCTCTAGGAAATATATGTGATGATGACCCTGCAACCAACCCACTTGATGAAGATTGGGAAATTGCTCTCAATAATAATAATTTTGTGTTTAAAGGGCAAGGTGATGGTACAGGGTGATGGTACAGATAGAGTAGGTATTGGTATTGACAATTGTACTCCAGGAGCTAAGCTTGATGTGCTACAAGAGCATGATGATGTGGGGGTACATGCAGAGATTACTTCAGGTGAACCGTCTTCAACAAGTATTAGAGGTATTTCAACTAATGCAATAGACCAGATTGGCGTTGAAGGCTATGTTATTGATGGTAATAATCAAATTGGAGTTTTTGGATTTTCTGAGGACGCTATTGATACGGTATCATATGGTGTAAAAGGATTAGCACATAATAACGAATATACCCCAGACGTTAACACTTTTGGCGGCCATTTTACAGGTGAAAACGGATTCATAAACATAGGGGTTCAAGGCATAGCATCTTCTCCCGATACATTACCTGTTTTTGCTGATGCTGAAGTTAATTATGGTGGTCATTTTTCTACAAGTGAAAGTGCACAATACAATGTTGGTGTTTATGGAGTAGCATCACCATTTGAAGATCCAAGTAGTAATCAACATAACTTTGCTGGCTATTTTGCTGGTCATGTAATGGTTGATGGTGACGTCTTTCATGATGGAGATTACTATAATATATCAGATCAGCAATTCAAAGAAAACATTACCGATTATTCCGGAGCATTGGCAAAAGTCCGTGATTTACATCCTGTTACTTTTAATTATGACACTGTTAATTTTGATTTAAATTTACCTTCAGGGCTTCAGCACGGGCTCATTTCACAGGAAGTGGAAGAACTCCTGCCAGAATTGGTAAAAAAATCAAATACAATTCCAAAATATGATTCCGCTGGTAATATTGTCAGTGAAAGCATCAGTTATAAAGGGCTTAACTACCTTGAGCTTACACCTATTCTTACACAGGCAGTTAAGGAAATCGACGACACCATCCAGGAAATCGTTGCCAAACCTGATATTCCTGTACTCATTGCACCGGAAAACAACGATACCATATTAGCCAAAGAAATCCCTGAATTTGTCTGGCACCAGGCAGACCATGCCCAATTTTACACACTATATTTGTCCTATACCGCCGATATGTCTGATGTGTTTCAATCGGTAACAACCATGGATACGGTTTCAAATGTT
>CAZGPW010000286.1:0-7612 GCA_964527535.1 uncultured Bacteroidales bacterium | reverse complement strand
TTCAAATTTTTGAACCACAGTAGTTCACATAGGATCACATAGAAAAGGTAATTATACACCTATTTTCGTACTTCAGAATTGAAAATTACCGGTATTACACAAAAGGATTAGGTAAACAGCCGGCTAATCACAACCCATTAAAATTGAATAATTTTGGCGGCACTCGGCATAGCTCAAGCAACCCTTCGACTTCGCTCAGGACATCGCCCTTCGACTGCGCTTGTTTCGGCTTCGCTCAACACATCGCAGCACATCGCAGGACGGCGGCTTGGCTCTGCCCTCGTTTGCACAAAATTTGCACAAAATTTGCAGTAGAACCAAATATTCTTTTTCATTGATTGGGTTTCTATTCTGTTCTTATCCATAAACATGAACGCTGTTCTGGGCAGCGGGTATGAATTTCATTCCCATCCACGCCAGAAGCATTATCATAAAGGCAAACACCAGGTACAACATTGCTTTACGGGCATGCACCTTATCACTGCTGCGAAGGCGGTAATGAATATAGATAAGATACACCAGCCAGGTGATGAGTGCCCAGGTTTCTTTGGGATCCCATGACCAGTAATTGCCCCAGGCCACTTTTGCCCATAGTGCACCAAATATCAAACCCAGGCTTATCATGGTAAAACCGGAATAAACCAGCTTGTCAGCCCTGTCTGTTATTTGCACACTTATGTTTATGCCGGGGTTCAGCAGGTAATATAATGAAACAATAGCAGATGCAGCCAGTAAACTGTAACCCAGGATATAGACCACAACATGCGGGACAAACCAGGCAGATTGCAAGGCAGGGGGCAGGTGTTTAACAAATATGTCAGGTTTCAGCACATTAATAAGCAGAAATACCATCCCCATCAGCAAGCTGTATGACAAGAACCAGCGATACTTCCACAAACGGTAGGTAATACCGCCGACCAGCGGCATAAAAAAAGCATACCACAGGCGCGTTTCACCGATACTGCGCATGGGTGGCCGCTCAAAATGTATCCAGAGGAATATAATTATACCCGCCATGGTCAATACAGCCAGCCCGTTGAGAATTTCAGACCAGCGGAAAGGCTTTGTGGGTTTGTTTTGAAACAAGCTGTAAGCAAATGCCGGTAAAAAAACAAGCAAGGCTGTTAATACAAGGCTTTCATGTAAACTCAAATTACTCATGCTGCGATTTTTTTGGTTTACCGCTGATAAACAACGTCAAGATTCCTGCCAGGAGCATAAAGATACCAAAATACATTACAGGGAGCCAGGGATCTTTTACGAGGCTCAATACAGAGATTTCAGAATATTTTCCTTTTTTTTCGTTGTATGATTGCTGATAAACTTTCCACCCGTTAATTTCTGCCGGGTCATTGACACTCAAACTCAGATTTTCTGCTGTTCCATCTTTTTTGTATAAACGTGCTGCGGTAGTGTATTGCTTTGGCATTGGCGGTTTAAGCCTGATTATTATACCCGCTTCTGTTTGTATGGTTTTTTCCGGAAACATATGGCTGCCGCTACCAATCCATACTGATTCTCTGATCGTATCATTGTCTTTTAAAAGATGAAAACGAAGGGCAGCTACTGAGGCCATTGACTGAAAATTAACATACTTGTCACCGAGTTTTGACGCCTCGGGAATGAATTTTTCAATAAGGAGGCTGTACTGTTTATATTCAATTTTCTTCCCTTCTGATGCTTTGCTGATTTCCACAAGACTGAGGGTTTTGCCTTCCGGAGATGTGATTTTTAACAGAGGATTATGGTATTCAAGGTTAAATGTTTGCATTTCCAGGGCAAAATCCAGTTCGTGGGTGTTGCCTTTTTTATCTAATGCATACCAAACAGGCTCTCCTTGCCTGAGGGTCATGCTGTACTGTTTATGGTCGGATTGACCGGCGCCTCCGGCCAAAAGAATGACAGCAATGCCCAGATGATTCAGTACAAAACTGACATTACGCCTGTTGAACTGTTTCATATGCTTAGCTGTACTGTAAAGTAAAATCACCAACAGAAAAATCCCTGTAAAATAAAAACTCCATGAGGCTT
This sequence comes from uncultured Bacteroidales bacterium, assembly GCA_964527535.1. Lineage (GTDB taxonomy): Bacteria > Bacteroidota > Bacteroidia > Bacteroidales > ML635J-15 > JAQIBY01. Next base: position 5,581 of record CAZGPW010000286.1, on the reverse strand, counting down.
TTATATTATTAAGGAACGCAGTATGTTCAGTATTTTGCTGAGGGATAATTCCCATGAATATTATCAGAAGGGTAAAAACACTGAGAGCAGGTACCGCGGCATATCCGGAGCTCAGAAAATGATAAATACTATGCCTGCGGATAAAAACACCGGCGAAGATGATAGCCAAAAGCAGGAGCAAGACCAGCATAAGGTTACCGGGAAAGGCAGGCAAAATGTGTGCTAGTGGCGGAAAAAAAGCATCCAGCAACAGCCCTGTGATGAGCACTGCCACTGCGATAATAAATCCTTTCTTATACTTGCCTGTCAATGCTCTTGTCATGTATTTATTGAATTTTCAATCTGTTCTGAGAATGCAATCAGTACTCGCCCCCCGGGAAAATAGGGGAACTTCAAAAAAGATAACTTATATTTGTCTATGCAAATATAGCACTTATGAAGTTCAAAATCCAAAGTTCAAAATCCAAAATAAATCCCAATCTGCAAACCCCAATTTCAAAAATCTGCAAAAATTTTGTTGACATGGGATTGCTCATTTCTAAAAAAGTCAAATCACAGCAACAAACCAAAATAGTAAAAAAATATATGACGGTTAAACACGAAGAGCTCAATAATATTTTGATTAACAAATCAACAGGTGCAAAAAGTTACTTTTGTGGTATCAACTATTTTGGATTTGGAGCTACCGTCATCCGTCGGTACAGGTCACGTCTTCATTTCATTACGCCGGACAAGTTTTGGATTTAATGCAATGCTCTCCCCGAATAAGTCAGGTTTTACCAATAAAATAACAGTGTTTTTTAGAAAGAGTTATATGAGAGTGCTCGCCCCTGGGAAAACCGGGGAACTTCAAAAAAGATAACTTAAATTTGTCTATGGAAATACAGCACATATGAACCCAATATCTACATGAATAAAGAATAATGAACATCAGAACAATCGAATTATGAATAAAAAAGTTCTAATTCATCATTCATCATTCGATATTCTATTGTTCTGATGTTCGTTATTCAATTATTTTTTAGATGTAAGGTAATTAGCAAACTTGCTTATAATGAGCGTAGTGAAAAATAGTTATATAAGAGAGGAAGTAACCCCCCAGGATCAAGGTTCAAATATTCAAATATCATAAAGCTGCCCGGTAAAACGTTTGTTAATTATTAACCGTTTTTTGTTGAAAATAATAAAGATAATCGGCTTTAAACCCGAAGAAAATACCTAATTTAGGGCTTTTAAATTTATGAGTGAAAAATACAAGAATTATGGAAGAAGGAAAACATGCTGAAATACTGACTGTCAATGTTGAAGAACAAATGAAATCGGCATACATTGATTATTCAATGTCAGTAATTGTGTCAAGGGCGTTGCCGGATGTGCGGGATGGACTAAAACCTGTACACAGAAGAATACTATTTGGAATGTCGGAATTGGGATTGACTTACAATAAAACGCATAAAAAATCAGCAAGAATAGTGGGAGAGGTGCTGGGAAAGTACCATCCACACGGTGATTCATCCGTTTACATGGCCATGGTCAGAATGGCACAACCATGGAGTATGCGTTACATGCTGGTTGACGGGCAAGGAAATTTTGGTTCCGTCGATGGTGACAGTCCGGCTGCCATGAGGTACACAGAAGCCAAATTGGAGAAAATATCAAAGGAAGTACTCAGGGACCTGGATAAAGATACCGTGGATTTTCAGTACAATTTTGATGATACCCTTAAGGAACCCGTTGTGCTTCCAACGCTTGTTCCCAATTTGCTTGTTAACGGGGCATCCGGAATAGCGGTTGGGATGGCCACCAACATGCCTCCCCACAACCTCAGTGAAGTTGTTGACGGATTGTGCGCCATGATTGACAATCCGGACATAAACACAGACGAACTGATAAAATACATCAAAGCCCCTGATTTTCCTACAGGAGGTATTATCTATGGTCATAAAGGTGTTCAGGAAGCCTATGAAACCGGCAAGGGCAGGGTTGTTGTCAGGGCAAAAACTGAAATTGAAGTTACCCCCGGTGGTAAAGAACGCATTATCGTTACTGAGATTCCTTACATGGTCAACAAGGCAGAACTCATCATAAAAATTGCTGATCTCATCAATGAAAAGAGAATTGAAGGCATCAGCAACGTCAATGATGAAAGTGACCGTAAAGGCATGCGTATCGTTATAGACCTTAAAAAAGACGTTGTCAGCAACGTCATATTAAACAAATTGTATCGTTTCACTCAACTGCAAAATTCTTTTAGCATTAATAACATTGCCCTTGTAAAAGGACGGCCGCAGGTACTGATACTGAAAGATATTTTACGCCATTTCATTGATCACCGTCACGATATTTTAATTCGTAAGACAAAGTATGAGTTAGCACAGGCTGAAAAACGTGCTCATATCCTTGAAGGACTGATTAAAGCCCTGGATTTTATTGATGAAGTAATAGCCATCATCAAAGGGTCAAAAACAGTGGAGGAAGCCAGGGCAGGTCTTATCAAACGATTTGAATTGTCTGAAGAACAGGCCAAAGCCATTGTAGAAATGAGGCTGAGAAGCCTGGTTGCCCTGGAAAGCGATAAATTGCGTAGTGAACTTGATGAATTGAGAAACCGCATTGAGTATTTTAATGAAATACTGGCTACTGAAAGCCTTAGAATGCAAATTATACGTGATGAGCTGATTGAATTAAAAGATAATTTCGGCGATGAAAGAAAAACAGAAATCATTTATGCATCAGAAGAACTTAATCCTGAAGATTTCTATGCCGATGATGAAATGGTCATTACCATTTCGCATCGTGGCTATATAAAACGCACGCCGTTGACAGAATTCCGCACACAGGGCAGGGGAGGTGTCGGTTCGAGAGCGAGCAATACCCGTGACCAGGATTTTATTGAATCTGTATTTACAGCCACCATGCACAATACATTGCTGTTTTTCACAAGCAAAGGAAAATGTTTCTGGCTTAAAGTGTACGAAATTCCCGAAGGAACAAAAGCTTCCCAGGGCAGGGCCATTCAAAACCTGATCAACATTCAGCCCGACGATGAGATTAAAGCTTTTATCAGGGTATTGAGCCTGGATGAAGAAGATTACATTGATAGCCGCTTTATTGTGATGGCAACAAAACGGGGAGTGATCAAAAAATCACGATTAAGGGAATACAGCCGCCCCCGGCAAAATGGCATCAACGCCATTACCATCCGCGAAGACGACGCCCTGTTGAATGCGCAGTTGATTGAAAACGTCGAAGGGGATGATATTGACAACATCATGATTGCAGCTAAAAAAGGAAAAGCAATACGCTTCCCGCATGATATTGTCCGTCCCATTGGCCGTACAGCAACCGGTGTTCGTGGCATCAAACTGGATAAGGATGATGAAGCCATTGGCATGATCGTTATCAACAAGGAAAAAGATGTGCTGGTGGTATCTGAAAAAGGCTATGGAAAACGATCCAAATTAGATGATTACCGCATCACCAATAGGGGGGGGAAAGGTGTAAAAACCCTCAATATTACAGCTAAAACCGGTTCACTCATAGCTCTGAATGCCGTTACGGATAACGACCACCTGATGATAATAACACATCATGGAATCATGATACGCATGGCAATAGAAGAACTCAGGGTTATGGGACGTGCAACACAGGGAGTGAGGCTGATAAACCTGAGAGAGGATGATGAAATAGCCGCTGTGACAAATGTTGAAAATGGAAATGAAGACGATGAGGCAGACAATCCCGACGTGGTGAATGCCGAACCGGCTGAACCGGCAAAAGATATTGACAAGGACAATAAAAATGATGATGATGCCGAAAACCATGAATCATAGTTTTTTTGGCAAGGATTTTGATTTGTCATGAATAATATTGATTTTTGAAGAAACTAAACATTTATATATTATGAAAAAATTATTGTTTATATTTATTTTAATGCTGATTGCAAGCCTAACGTTTGGTCAGAAACGTAACGTAACTTCATGCTGGAGTTACCTTGATGATGGATTTTTGGATGATGCACTTGAAAGCATTGAAAAAGCAAGTGAACACCCCAAAACTGCTGATTGGTACAAAACCTGGTGGTATTATGGCCAAACTTATCAGGCACTGGCAACTACCGATAAAAAAAAGTACCAGAACCTTTGTGATAGTTGTGCCGATAAAGCATTTGAAGCGTATATTAAATCTATAAAACTTAATTTTGAAGACCCTGAAATTAAAGAACTTGACCTGGAATCTGAAGAAGGGGTAACAAAGTTCATCAATGCTGTGATTGGTAATGTGCGGAATAATGATCCAAAAGTAGAAGACCAACGGGCTATTATAGATATTATCCAGGTGAGATTTCCCGCTTTGGCCAATGGTTTTGTCAACAATGGCATCAAATTGTTCCAGAAAAAAGAATATGATCAAGCACTCGAACAATTTGAAAAATCGCTCACCATCTCTTCGTTGGCAATGAAAGCCGATACAGCAGTGATTTATTATGCCTCGCTGGCAGCCATCAACGCTGAAAGCTGGGAAAAAACAATTGATTACAGTAAAACCCTTAAAAAACTGGATTACGGTAATAAACCTGAAGAAAAGGCACTTATCAGTCTTAATCTCGCTAAAGCTTATAAACATACCGGTGATACAGCAAAGTATATTTCCACGCTTGAAGCGGGAAGAGAAGAATTCCCTGATCATTCCTATGACATTGTCATTGAGCTTTTTAACCACTACATTGATAACAAGGATTACGAAAAGGCTCAGAAATACATATCGCTTGCCATTGAAGCAAACCCGGAAGAGGCAAGTTTTTATGTGGTAAGGGGAACCTTAAATGAAGAAATGGACAATGTAGATGGTGCGATTAGTGATTATGAACAAGCCATAGAAATTGACCCCGAAAATTTTGATGCCAATTACAGTATCGGGGCATATTATTACAACTATGCCGCAGACACGCTGGCATGGGCTAATGATAACATTCCACCAACCGAAGTGCAGAAATATCAGGCGGTGCAAAAAGAAGCCAAAGAATATTTTAAAAAAGCACAACCATACCTTGAAAAGGCCAGGGATATCAAAAATGCTGATATAAATGTGTTGCGAACCTTACGGACCATTTATTATAAGATGGAAGAAATGGAAAAATACGAAGAAGTGGACAGCACCCTGAAAGAATTAACGGAGTAAAATATTCATTATAAGGTTTTAGGGGTTAGGCGTTAGGTTTTAGGTCGTGAAAAAACTAAAACCTAACGCCTGTAACCTAAACCCTAAATCCTTATTTTAGATTTAATAAATTGCTCTCACTGAATAAATCAGCTTTCCCCGAAAATAACTGTGAATAGAGAATAGGTTATATGATAATGATGGGGTGGTTTTAAATTATAGAATTTAACATAATATAAATTATCATTTTTATTGTTATTTTCTGTTTATCGGTTTGTGGCTGCTTGTCTCTTTTTTAAAGCTTGCTCAGAAACGGCATATATTTAACCCAACTTGAAAAAATTGGACTATAAAACTATCATTGAAAAAATATTTAAAATTTTTAAAATGCAGAATAACAGATAGATACTCAAATTCGTCA
>CAZGPW010000285.1:0-13782 GCA_964527535.1 uncultured Bacteroidales bacterium | reverse complement strand
TGGAAATCCCAAAATTGGAACGGAGTGGTAGTTGAGCAATATTCTTTTTTATAACTAAACAAAATTTATTCGACAACATCGTTCTTAAATAGAGCCAATTGATTTAATTCTTTTATAAAAGCTGCTTCGGTTTCAACTACTCTGTATGTAAATTCAATGTTTTCTTTTTTGATTGTACGGCAGGCCAGTTCGACATCCGTTGAAAGGTCTTCGGCAAATAAAATGCGTATGTTTTTTACTTCATGCCCCATACATTAAAAATCTAATTGTAAAATACCAAAAAAAACTGGCTTATCATAATAAAATATACTAACCGGGCATTATTGTGACAAAATGGTCAGGTACTTTTAGCATCACGTTGGGTTTTTATTCAACAGCAACCAATACAACCCCAAATTACTTACAGCCTCAACAAATTTGTTAAAATCAACAGGTTTAACGATGTAACTGTTTACACCAAGCTTATAACTCCGGATAACATCAGACTCCACATTTGACGATGTAAGCATAACAACAGGAATGACTTTTGTTTTTTCATTTGCTTTTACCTGTTTCAACACTTCAAGCCCGTCAACTTTAGGCAGTTTAAGGTCTAACAGAATAATTTTTGGTTTTGCTGACTGTTTCCTGCCGGAAAAATCGTTTTTGGCAAAAATAAAATCAAGGGCTTCTTCCCCGTCACTCACTACATAAATTTTATTTGACAGGTTGTTTTTCTTAAATGCCCGCACTGCCATTTCAGCGTCTTCGGGATTATCTTCGACAATCAATATTTCAACGTCATCCACTTTTTTCATGATATAATGTTTTCTATTGTTGTATTATCATTCAGCAGTTATTTACGAGGTAATGAAAAACAAAACCTGGCCCCTTTACCAATGTTTCCATCGGCCCATACACGACCTCCGTGCCGGTGAATAATTCGCTGTACTACCGCCAGTCCGACACCGGTTCCCTGGAACTCTTGCTCTGTATGTAAACGTTGAAACACCCCAAAAAGTTTCGTTTTATATTTGGGATCAAATCCGGCGCCGTGGTCTTTGATGCAAAAAACCGTTTCTTCTTTTTTCTGTTCTGCGCTGATTTCAATTTTTTTCACCGGAGATTTAGAGCTGTACTTTAAGGCATTTGCGATGAGATTTTGCCATACCTGTTTTATCAATCTGGCATCGCATTTTGTTTTAGGCAATTTGTGTATTACAAGATCAAATTTTTCTTTTTCATCAGCCGTAGCGATCTCATTAAAAATGGATTTAATCGCCGGGGCCATATACACCGCTGTAAGTATCAAATCAGCTCTGGAAACACGAGACATTGTCAACAAGTCAGCAATCAATTTATCCATCTTGTTGGCGTTGCTTTTGATGGTATTTATATATCGTTTTCCTTCCTCATCCAGTTGTGGAGCATAATCTTCAACTAAAAAGTTGGAAAATCCATTGATGGCCCTGAGGGGAGCACGCAGGTCATGCGACACCGAGTAGGTAAACGCTTCCAGTTCTTCATTTGAAAATTTGAGCTTTCGCCGTTCTTCTTTCAGATCGGCCGTCATTTTATTCAAATCTTCTACCATAAACAACATGGCTTTCTGGCTTTTGTTAAGGTATTCGATTTTATCTTTTAATTCTGCAGTGCGTTTTTCCACCTGTTTTTCAAGTTTGTTTTTCAACAGTTTTAGTTCCCTTTGCGCAAGGTAACTTTCGGTTATATCATTCAAAAACGATACAAAGTGTTTCCCGGATAATTTTATGGTATCAATGCCACAATACCGTTTAACGTTGTTTTTACTGAAAAACATGTAGGTGCCTGCTGCATGATTATCATCGATAGCTTGTTGAAAATGCCTCAACGCTGTTTTGTGGTAAGCCTGAGGCAAAAGTGTATAGAAATTTTTATTGCATATCTCCTTTCTTTCAAAACCCGTTATGCTCGAAAACTTCTCGTTAATGTCGTAACACTTTCCTTTTCCATCTGTAATCATTATGCCATAAGGCGCATTCTCGATGTATGATTTGAGCTTATTATGTTCTTCTTTCAGATGAATATTCGTTTGCCGGATGGCTTTTGTTTTTAATTTGACAATACGCTTTAAGGAAAATATCGCAACAAAAGCAAGGAGCAATAACCCACCAATAATATAAGTTATCCAGAGTGGAAATTTTGGTTCCTTTGGCTGACCGGGATAACCAAGGTATTTATTTAATGTTTTGTAGTAATATGAATCCGGGGTGTTGATCCAGCTTTTTAAGTGCTTATCAATAGCATTAAGCAGTTCTTTATTTTTCCCGTCTGGCGTGGCAAAATACAAGGATGCCGGATTAAAAATTATGGGTGCTTTTTTCAGCCCCGCTTTTTCGTAGTGCATTTCTCCAAAAAAATGATTTGTGATAACGGCATCAGCCCGCTCGTTATTGACCATATTAAACCCGTCCTGATATGATTTTACAGGAATCAGCTTGTAATCTATGTTAAATCCATTCATAATTTGCCTGAAATTGCCTTCCTGCACAGAACCACGTAAAACAACAATCCGTTTCCCATTCAGATCTGTTAATTTCACAATATCTGAAGTTGGCTTTGTGTACACCTGAGACCAGCTTTCAAGAGCACAAACTTGATTAAAATCAAATTTTTCACTTCTGTCAACGGTAAAAGCCACATCAGGCATTAAATCAATTTCACCATTATTCAACGCCTGCAAGCATCCTTCCCAATTGCATGTTTTATAATCTATAAGCCAGTTTTCCCGGCTGGCAATTGCATCCAAAAAATCAACAAAAATACCCGCCGGCTGCCCCTTATCATTCACATATACCTTAGGTTCATTCTGGTAGATGCCTACTTTTACAGTATCACTGGTTGCTGAAAAGGAAAATACAGTGAGGCTTAACAACCAAATCAAACAACAAGATTTGATGGCGGTATTTTTACAATATGTAAAATATGATTTTCTCATAATCCAGCCTTTACGCATCGCTGCCTTTTTCATAAGCATCTAACTTATCCCGCAACTCTTTGATTCTAAACTCCCTGTCAATAGTGGCTTTATGAAACCGTTCAAGCTCTGCGACCCTTTTTTTCAATTCTTTGGTCTGTTCATCCACTTTTGTTTGGAGGTCATCCTTAAGTTTGCGGAGCTCTTGTTCTGCTTTTTTTCTTTGAGTGATGTCTTCAACATACCCTTCCAGAAACAATAATTTTCCATTTTCATCGTAAATTCCCATACCACGTTCCAACACACACTTAATATTATTTTCAGCGGTTTTTATTTTGTATTCTCCCTCATAAGCTTTCTTATCATCCACAGCAAGTTTCCAGTCGTTTTTCACCAATGCCTGATGTGCTTTATGAATGATATCATTGTAAGCCAGTTTATTGTTATCAATAAAATCCTCAGGATTATAACCTGTTATTGATTTACAACCCTGGCTTATGTATATCATTGTCCAATCAGCATCGTATTTACACCGGTAAATAAATCCGGGCAGGTTTTTTATCATGGAGGCCAACTGGCGTTTCTGTTCCCGCAATTTGTCTTCGGCTTTTTTCTGTTCTGTGATGTCTTCAACAAGGCCTACCCCCGAAAAATATTTTCCTTCTGCATTTTTAATGCCTTTAAAAATAATCCTGACAGGCGTGGTTTTATTTGCGGTAACAGAAGTATATTCTCCTTTGTAATAACCGGTTCCTTTTTCAAGCGATTTTTTGACCTGTTCTATCAATTTTTTGTCTTTCAGCCTATGAATCATATCCAAGCCTATCAACGCTTCCCGTGATGACCCGATTAAGTCAACAAATTTTTCATTGCATTCAGTGATGACAGCATTTTCATCGTATTGCAGTATGCCGATGGGCGATTCATGGAAAATAAGGCTGAATTTATTTTTATCGCTGCGTAATTGTTCTTCTATGCGTTTTTGTGATGATATATCCAGCAACGAAGCAACGCTTTTATCCGTGCCCGGAATAACATCAATGGTAAGGTAAATATACTTTTTTTGGCCTATTCTGTCGATGAAGCGGAATTCGTATTCCTGCAACGCTGCCTCTCTGTTTTTCCGCCTCAACTCATGTTGTTCCCACATACGCTTTAAATCCCGTTCATCAACGAAATCCATCCATTTCTTTTTGTTTTCAATCTCTTCTTTTGCGTATCCTGATAATTTAGCAAAACAATGGTTTGCCAGCGCTATAATGCCGTCTTTTTCAAGTATGACGGTGGCAGTTCCTGTATTTTCAAAGACAGCACGGTAGGTTTCTTCGGATTTTTGTAAGGCTTCTTTGGCCATGATTTTCTCCGTGATATCACGGAATACCAAAACGATAGCAGCTATTCTTTTTTGTTGGTCAAAAATCGGGGAGCCTGTTTCTTCAAGATAAAATGTCATATCATCTTTTGTATGGACCACCGTAGGGATATTGGAATGAACGTTTTTTTTCATTTCAAACACCTGTTCTGCTGTGTTTCCGGGCTTAGCTCCGCTGGTATTATTATTGGCATGAAATACCTCTTTCAGGGGTTTCCCTTTGACATCATCAAAATTACATCCTGTAATGACTTCAGCTACATAATTCATATATATCACGTGATGGTTTTCATCAATAGCCATCACAGCATCTGCAACCGAATTTAAAACACTATGCACTATGCCTTCGGATGCTTCCGGGATATAATGCCCTGAATCTTGCTTAATACGGTTGCTTCTGCTTTTATCATCCATAATTATATAATTGCTTTAAAATAAACAAGCCTGCTCAAATAGTAAAATCGACACTAATCTACAAAAAATATTTCACTAATTGCATGATTATCTATGTTTTTCTGATTTTTATCCATTTGCCATACAAACATAATAGCTCAGACACTTATCATTACGGGCAGAGACAAACTACAATCATTTCAGGTTAACGCAATGTTAATCATGGGTTTGATTTTTGCTTATTATCCTCAAAACCTGATCTTTGTATTTAAATAACAAATGCGTTGTCCATTATTTTACACTTAAAACACATCAAAATACGATATGTTTTGTAAATTGATGCCCTTTACTGATATTGCAGCTTTATGAAAAAATTACTGTTTAGCACGATTGTTTTTGCATTGGCTTGCAGCGGCATGTTGTTTTCACAAGCGGAGCCATGGTCGCTGGAGCGATGCATTCAGTATGCCATTGATAACAACATCAGCGTAAAACAACAGGAACTCAACACAGCATACCAAAGAAACGATGTATTTACTTCAAAAATGTCTGTGTTACCATCGGTAAATTCATCTGCATATCAAAGTTTTACATTCGGTCGCTCTGTTGATATGTACACAAACGAATTTTCGGAAGACAACACAAGTTCGCTAAACATGGACATTTCGGCACGTATGGATTTATTCAACGGGTTTCAGAAATACCATAAAATACAAAAATCCAAATTGAACCTTGACGCCAGCCTGCAGGATTTGGAAAAAGCAAAAAACGATATCTCCATAGCCATTGCCAATGCTTTTTTTAATGTATTATACAACATGGAATTGGTTGAGACCAGCCGTGCCCAGATCAATACAACAGAAGAACAGCTATCAAATACCGAAAAACTGGTTGACGCAGGGTCGCTGGCCAGGGGCAATCTCCTCGAAGTCAAATCTCAACTTGCAAACGAAGAGCTACAGCTTGTCAATGCAGAAAACACCCTGGATCTGTCGTATTTAAACCTGCAACAATTGCTGGAATTGGATACGGTAAAAAATTTCAACATCATGGCACCGCACATTGATGCCCTGGATGAAACACAACTGCTGCCGGAGGCCTATCAGGTTTTTCTTGAAGCCAAAATGAACATGCCGGAAATGAAAGCAGCCAAACTGGATGTTCAAATCGCAGGGGAAGACATTGCCATTGCAAAAAGCGGACGTTATCCCAGCCTGAGTTTATCTGCATCTTACGGATCAGGTTACAGTGATGCACGCCAGGAAGTGGATGATATCATTCCTGCCGATCCGGTGCCGATTGGATACGCCATCAATCAGGAAGGTGGAGCAGAAATTTTTGACGTGTATCAATACAATTTTGATTATACCTACAACACCAAACCATTTTCAGATCAAATGCGTGACAATGCCTCTACTTCGGTGAGCGTCGGATTAAGCATTCCCATTTTTAACGGCTGGCAGGTAAACTCATCTGTATCAAATGCAAAAATCAGTCATCAGTCGGCCAAATACAACCTTGAAAGCACGAGGAAACAATTGCTTAAAGAAATTCAGCAGGCCCATGCCGACGCCAAAGCAGCGATGAAAAAATACATCGCCACAAAAAAAGCCCTTGAGGCCATGCAGGATTCCTTTAAACACACCGAAAAAAAATTCAACATCGGGATGGTCAATTCGCTTGAATACAACACAGCAAAAAACCAGCTTAACAATACCGAATCGGAATTGTTAAGGGCAAAATATGAATTTGTTTTTAAACAAAAAATACTGGATTTTTACCGTGGAATTCCCATCACACTAAGTGAGAAATAACATGAAAAAAACACAGAAACAAAAGAGAAAAACCTGGATTCGCATCCTCATTGGATTGGCTGTTGTTTTAATTATCATCGCTGTAACAGGAAATAAAGCGGGCTGGTTTGGTCACAAGACAGGACACAAGGTTGCCTGCTCAGAAGTAACCACACGCACCATTACGGAAACGGTGACCGCCAACGGGAAAGTGCAGCCGGAAACCGAAGTGAAAATCAGCCCTGACGTATCCGGAGAAATCATAAAACTGGACGTCAAAGAAGGTGACAAGGTTGAGAAGGGGGATTTTTTACTTAAAATCAAACCCGATATTTACGAATCCAGCCTTGACAGGGCTGAAGCATCTTTGAATTCGGCAAAAGCCAACCTGTCTAACTCCCGCGCCAGGCTGGAGCAAACCAAAGCTCAGTTTAACCAAACAAAACTGAATTTTCAACGCCAGAAACAATTGTACGACAACGGCACCATTTCGGAATCGGAATTTGAAAACGCACAGGCATCATACGAAATGGGAATCGCTGATGTAAACGCTGCCAAAGAATCTGTCAGGGCAGCGGAATTTTCTGTACTGAGTGCAAAAGCCACTTTACAGGAAGCGGCTGAAAACCTCAGAAAAACAAGCGTGTATGCTCCCATGACAGGGGCCATATCCAAGTTAAATGTAGAACTTGGAGAACGCGTGGTAGGAACAGAAATGATGGCAGGAACCGAAATGCTCAGAATCGCCAACCTCAATGTCATGGAAGTGGTGGTGGAAGTCAATGAAAACGACATTATCAAAGTGGAAAAACATGATACCGCTGACATTGAAGTGGATGCGTATTTAAAAAAGACATTTAAAGGTATTGTTACAGAAATTGCCAATTCTGCCACAACATCCGGCCTTGCTGCCGACCAGGTGACAAATTTCGAAGTTAAAATACGGATACTCTCATCATCTTATGAGGATATGATGGATGATAATAAACAAAGCCCTTTCAGACCGGGCATGTCTGCCACCGTTGACATACGCACTGAAACGGCATACAACACCCTGGCCGTACCAATACAATCCGTTACGGTAAGGACAGACTCTACTAAAATTGAAAACCCTCACGCCTCGGAAAAAACAGGCGAAGAACCTGAAACGCCTCTAAAAGAAGTGGTGTTTGTTTACGAGGATGGAAAAGTGCTAAAAACGGATGTGACGACGGGCATTCAGGATACCGAATTTATCCAGGTAACCTCAGGGCTGAAAAAAGGCCGGGAAGTGGTGAGCGCTCCATACAGCCTGATTTCTAACATTCTTAAAGACGGTATGCACGTGGAAAAAGTATCCGAAAAAGAATTGTACAAAACCGATAAGAAATAAAGTAGCATGCCACGTATTTTGCACATAGAAACATCGGGAAAAACATGTTCCGCAGCCATATCAAAAGGCCAAACGCTGAGTGCTTACGACAAAATCAGCGAAGACAAAAGCCATGCCAGTAGCCTGTCGGTTATGATTCAAGCGCTGTTGGACGATGATAAACTTACAGCACAAGATTTGGATGCTGTAGCTGTGAGCGCAGGTCCGGGGTCTTATACAGGTTTGCGTATAGGTGTTTCTGTTGCCAAAGGGATTTGTTACGCAGCAGAATTGCCGTTGATAGCCGTTCCTACCCTCAAGGTAATGCTTAATACGATACTTGCGACACACAACAAAGCAGCGGATTTTGATTTATTTGTTCCCATGATGGATGCCCGGCGCATGGAAGTTTATCAGGCTGTTTACACATTGGATGGAAAAACTATGGAACAGGTCAGTCCGCTCATTCTTGATAAATTTGCTTACCAGGATTTTTTGAAAAACCATAAGCTGCTGTTTTTCGGTGACGGCGCAGAAAAGGCAAAAGACGTCATAATTCATCCCAATGCTTCTTTTTTTTCCGATGCCTTGCCCGAAGCAAAATACATGATATCAGAAGCACTGAACCGTTACCATCACAATGATTTTGAGGATATCGCCTATTACGAACCATTTTACCTGAAAGCGTTTCAGGCTACCAAGCCTAAAAACCCTCTTTTATAGCACTTACCCCTGTTTTTCAACCGGGAAGAACTGCAAGGCAAACATGCTCCGTGAATTTTTTTAATTTTGCATCATGAATCAGAATAAACGTTATTACCTCGAAACCTATGGTTGTCAGATGAACATTGCCGACAGTGAAGTGGTGGCAGCTGTTTTGCACGATGCCGGTTTCACACGCACGGAGCAACTTGCGGATGCAGGCCTGGTTTTGATAAACACTTGTGCTGTACGGGAAAATGCCGAACAACGGATATGGAATAAATTACAGCATTTCAAAGGGCTCAAGAAAAAACATCCACACCTGAAAATTGGCATTCTTGGGTGTATGGCACAGCGAGCCGGTAAGGCTTTTAAACAAAGCGGCACCGTGGATTTCATTGCAGGGCCCGACAGCTACAGGAGGCTGCCCGACCTGATACAAAAAAGTACAACAAATATTTTTGCTTCTGACCTCGAATTGAGCAGAACCGAAACATACAAAGGCATTTTGCCACACCGCCTTGACCCATCCCCGGTGAGTGGTTTTGTTACCATCACACGGGGATGCAATAATTTCTGTTCATATTGTATTGTTCCCTATACCCGCGGACGTGAACGCAGCCGCCACCCCAACATCGTGCTTGATGAGATTAATGACCTGAAACAACAGGGATACAAAGAAATCACCATGCTGGGGCAAAATGTCAATTCGTACCGGCATGAAGTGAATGGCCAATGTACAGGTTTTCCTGAATTACTGGAAACTGCAGCCACAACATTTCCCGGTTTACGGATACGTTTTACCACCTCCCATCCCAAAGACATATCGGATAACCTGATTAAAACCATGGCTGAACACAACAACATCTGCAATCACATTCACCTGCCGGTACAATCGGGGAGCGATCGTGTGTTGAAAGCAATGAACCGTCAATACACACGGGAATGGTACCTTGAAAGAATACAAAAAGTCAAAAAAGAAATTCCCGGTTGTGGACTGAGTACCGATATCTTTTCGGGATTTCCCGGCGAAACGGAAGCTGATCACAGGGAAAGCCTAAGCCTGATGGCACAGGTAAAATTTGATTCAGCGTTTATGTTCCATTATTCCGAAAGGCCGGGGACCTACGCCGCAATGCATCTGAAAGATGATGTGCCCGGAGAAACAAAAATCAGGCGGTTGAATGAACTCATACAGCTTCAGAATAAACTTTCGCTGGAAAGCAACCAAAAAGAAGCCGGCAAGGTATATGAGGTTTTGATTGAAGGAAAATCTAAACGATCGGACAAAGATGTTTTTGGCAGAACCGAAACCAACAAACTTGTTGTTGTTCCCGGGAAAAACTGCAAACCGGGCAACAAGATCAAGGTTGTCATTGAATCATATACATCAGCAACCTTAATAGGCAAAGCAATATAACCAGCATCACTCAATATAAAATTATGGACAAAAAAATTGAAGATTTCAGGCGTTACCGGGAAAAAATGAATGCAGCCATCCTGGAAAAAGACAACCTGGTGATTAAACGCATTTTTAACCTTGACACCAACGCATACCGCGAAGGTTCCCTTGATCAACAAAGCAAGGAATTGATAGGATTGTGTACATCGCTGGTGTTGCGTTGCGATGATTGTGTGAAATATCATTTGGAACAATGCCATCAGCTACGTATATCAACTGAGGTTCTTATGGAAGCAATGTCAATAGCCAATGTGGTGGGAGGAACAATCGTCATTCCACATCTGAGGAAAGCTGTGGAATATTGGGACATACTTGAGAACAAGTGATTTTTGGTGTAATAATTGCATAGTGTATTGATTATTATTAAATTTGTTACCAATAAAAAAAACAAGGTTATGAAAAACATCGTTGTTTTATTGCTGCCTTTATTGTTTACTCTTAACAGCGTTGCTAAGATCACACGCGTTGAAGGCATATTTCAGGGAAAAAACCTGTTCGTTCAGAACTCTCTTGTTGACGACAAAAAAGGGGAATTCTGCATCAAAAGTGTAACCATAAACGGGGAAGAGATTCCCGATGAAGTACGTTCCAGTGCGTTTGTAATATCCCTGGACAGGATGGGTTTGGAAATGGGCGAAGAAATCACCATTGTGTTTAAACATGCAAACGATTGTGCCCCGCTCATCATTAATACAGAAGTGCTGAAACCTCTCAGTACTTATAAGATCGCTGATCATGAGATGAAAGACGGTTCCCTGATAATAAAAACCACCAACGAATCCAGTAAACTCACTTTTTACGTAGAAGAATACCGCTGGGACAGGTGGCTGTCTATAGATGAAATAATGGGAAAAGGCGGCCCCGGGGATAACACCTACAAAATAAAAATCTATCCGCACAATGGATTAAACATGTACCGCTTGAAACAGATTGATCACATGAACAGTGTGCATTATTCTGATACCATAGAATATAACCTTGACATTGAAAAAGTGAAACTAAAAACACCAGGCAGGGTTACCGATGAAATTGTGTTTTCAAAAGAAACGCTTTATGAACTTTATAACAGCTTTGGAGAAAGGGTTCGTTTTGGCGGAGGCGCTGTGATTAATGTGTCAGATCTGCCAAAAGATTTTTATTTCCTCAGTTTTGGTAACAACGTTGTGGAAATCGAAAAACACTGATTGTAAAAACAGGATATCCGTATTTACAACAAATAAAAATCCTCTCATGACATACCTTTTTCTGTCCAATATAGATTATGACCATGGATGGACTTGAAAGCAACATATTCAACATCCACAATGAACAGGAGTTTTCAGCATCAGCCCTGAAAATATTCAAGTACCAGGCACTACACAATCCGGTTTATCGTCGCTTTCTTTCCTATCTTAACACGGACATATCACAAGTTACCACATTGGCAGAGATTCCGTGTATGCCTGTTACGCTGTTTAAAACCCATGCTGTTAAAACAGGAAATTTCAATCCGGAGATAAGTTTTGTCAGCAGTGGCACTGCCGGCTCGCAGCGTTCGGTTCATCACGTGAAAAATGTGGAATTGTACCGCCAAAGCCTGACAAGAGGGTTTGAGATATTTTATGGAGATCCTTCGCATTATGCAATTTTTGCGCTGCTCCCCTCCTACCTTGAACGGAAAAACGCTTCCCTTGTTTACATGGCCAAAACCTTAATGGGATACAATCCGGATAAGCAGGGAGGTTTTTACCTGCAGCACAACGACGAGCTTTTTAAGGCCATTGAACATGCCGAAAACATGCATTACCAGCCAATCCTGCTGGGGGTAAGTTTTGCCCTGCTGGACATGGCAAAGAGTGCAAACATTGACCTGAAAAACACCATCATCATTGAAACCGGAGGCATGAAAGGCATGCAGAAAGAAATGATACGTGATGAGCTTCACAGGCACCTGCAACACAAACTGCATCCGAAAGCTATACATTCCGAATACGGTATGACCGAAATGTTGTCGCAGGCCTATAAAAAGGATACAGGCAATTTTTTACCCCCGCCGTGGTTGAAAATCAGCGTACGCGACATGCATGACCCATACGCCTGTGTTCCCCGGGGGCAAAATGGGCTTCTCAACGTCATTGACCTGGCTAACGTACATTCCTGCGCATTTCTGCAAACCAGCGATGTAGGCAAAATCACCCCGGACGGCTTCAGCGTTTCGGGCAGAATGGATTTCAGCGACATCAGGGGATGTAATTTAATGGTATAGGGAACATAAAAAAGCCATCAGCGAAAACCGTTGATGGCTATTTATTTGTTGACCTGCCAGGGCTTGAACCCGGAATTCAAGAACCAGAATCTTGCGTGTTGCCAATTACACCACAGGTCAAGGTATTTCTTAAAATGTTGTCCGACCAGGACTCGAACCTGGAACGGCTGCACCAAAAACAGCTGTGTTACCATTACACCATCGGACAATACGTTTCCTTTCGGATATGCAAAAATATGCAAATTTTATGAATTCCAAAAATATTGGTTCTATTTTTTACATTGATCAATGTTTTTTAGCAACACATCGATGATGATATCAGCATGACTGCAAAACCAGGATAATGACAGGCCTTATATTGCAACATAAGCAACATATTTCAGAAACTGAGAGCCATTGTACCGGATAATTATTAATTTTGGGTATGATTCCGGATAAACATCACAATTGGCATGCTTTAAAAACACTTCCACGCAAGGAAGAACACGTGGTTAGTGAACTGGAAGCAAAAGAATTCGATTGTTATCTGCCACGGGTTTGCTATTTAAATGCTTCAAAAAAGCAATATACACGGCCTTTAATCCGCGGTTATGTGATGGTGCGGGCATGCTGGCGGGATTTTGAAAAGCTACGTTACATACGCGGCAGCAAAGGTTTGTTAAGCATAAATGGAAAACCCGGCAAAATCACCGAAAAGGAAATGGATTTTCTCAGGCGCGTATGCGGAGATGCTTCCTACAAGCCGGAATTGGAAAATTACCGGGCAGGAGATGCGGTTAAAATCCTCTCGGGGCCATTGAAAGGACACACCGGTGTGGTAGCTGTCACAAACAAGAAAAAAATTGGTATAGATTTATGCCAGGGATCATTCAGGGTGTGGATTAATGCAGGGAGCACTCATTTTGAGATTATATAGTGATTGTTTATAAAGTTGGTTCTACTGCAAACTTAGTGGAAAACCTGGAATATCTAAAGGTAAAAAGTTAGGTGTAATGTTGTCGGGAGCCGGGAGTCGGAAGTCAGGAGTTGTGAATACTTTTTCCGACTCCGGTCTTCGGTCTTCCGACTTGTAACCTATCGGTCATTACACAACAGGATTAGGTAAGAAGCCGTTTAATCACAACCCATTAAAAATGCAGTAGAACCAATATATATAATGTTTTCAACATATTTTTTGGTTTTAAGATTTTTTTTTAGTTTTGGCATATTAAGTATGATACATAATACCGGCGATTTTATTATTTCTGTGGTTCCCATGTTATAAAATGGGACGAAGCGGAGCTATGTTTTATATTTACTGAAGTTTCACAGAAAACATAACCTATTTATAAACAATTTAATATAAACATTGGGATTCTATAATATTGTGATTTTCTGATGATTAAGTTTTCCATATTTTTTGTATTAAAAGCATTTGAAGATGACATTTGCTGTCCTTCTTTCTTTTCTACCACAAAAGAAAGAAGCAAAGAAAGTCACCGCCAAACCCATTTTTTCTGTGGGTTCCCCAAAGCATTTCCTGCCGGAAT
>CAZGPW010000284.1:0-5246 GCA_964527535.1 uncultured Bacteroidales bacterium | reverse complement strand
TTTTCTACTGACATTTTTTGATTTTAAGATTTTAGAATTGGAATTTATCCGTCTTCGCTGAGCTTCGCCGGACAGGTTTTTGGATTTTGTTTTTTGGATTTTGAGCTTTCCGGTTTATCCGGGTTAGGTTGTAGTAGATGAAGGAGAGACAGTATGTGATGCTCCTGCTCCAAGTCCGTTGTCCCAGCTATATGATAATGTACCTGTGCCACTGCTTCCACCGACATCAATTGTTGTGGAGTTTCCATTACATATAGATACATCTGAGCCAGCGTCTGCTGTGGGTAAGGAATTTACCGTAACAGTAATATCATCTGACCCTGTGCAACCATTATCGTCGGTTACTGTATAAGTTAGGCTATATGTTCCTGATGTTGATGTTGTAAAATCAGGTGTTTGTGATGTCGTTGAAGTTAATGGACCTGTATCGCCTGTCCAACTGTGGCTTGACCATGTTCCCGAGCCTCCTGACGGATTTCCGTCCATATTTAATGTTCCGCCTGCACACATTTCTGCCGGATCGGGGTTTATTGAGGCTGTAGGACTACTAACCGTTATAGATAAACATTTCGATGCACCAGCCCCACAGCCATTATCTGCTGTCACACAAATGTCTCCTGAACTTGCGCCAAAGTCAACAGTTATGCCGGTGGTACCCTGGCCGCTGGCAATGCTTGCGCCTGAAGGCACTGTCCATGTATAGGAGGTAGCACCTGAAACAGATGATATGCTGTAAGTTTCGCCGGTGGCATTTTCGCAAAGGGTGGTGTTTCCGCTGATAGCGCCAGGCTGATCCGGCACATCGTACAGCAGTTGGCGCCATTCCGTCCCGGTATAGAAATCTATGCTTTTGTCAGTGGCATTATATATCATCAGGCCATTTGCGGGAGCAATGATATCATTCCTTTGGGTTTCTGATAGGCGCGGGATCAAAAATCCACGGCTGGTGGAAGCCATTTCCAATATGGCAGAAGGATCAGCATCGGTAATGTTAATGCCGTTCCCATTAGATGTAAAGGTTCCACTGCCTGTCGTGGTAGAAATGTTGTCATGACAAAAGCTTTGCCAGTCGGTGCCATCATAAAAACTGAACATATTTGTGCCCGTATTGTATATCATCAATCCTTCAGCGGGGGTACTCACAGAACCGGTTGTGGTTCTGGGTATCAACAGGCCTTTTTTATCTGTGCCGTCAGATGCAATATCAAGCATGGCAGATGGATCAGGGTCATTGCCCGTTGCGTTCATTGATACGCCTTCGTCACCGGCTGTGCCACTGCCAACCACGGAAGAGACAAAACTGTCGTTTAGCTCTTCCCAACTGTCCCCGTCCCAGAAATTGAATTTATCAGTATCTGAATTATAAATAATCAGGCCTGTTGCAGGATCAGGAATATCATTACGCTCTGCGTTTGTTAATCGCGGGATTAAAACGCCTTTGTCTGTGGAAGAGACTTCCAGCAAGGCGGAGTTGTCCGGTGTGTCGGTGTTGATACCAACGTTCTGGGAAAATCCCATAAGGCAAGAACCAAAGATCAGGTAAATGCCAATGATTAACGTTTCAATGCTAAAAGGCATTGTTCGTGCAATTTTACGGTTCTGGGTGTTTTGATTTTTCATAATTTTTGTATTATGGTTGAAAAGTTGGGAGACGGTAGTCCGGAGACCGGAGTTTGTCGTCAGGTACCATTGAATTTTTAAATTTAAACTTCATATATTATATCTTTTTTAACTGTCTTCTGACTTCCGACTTCCGACATATTTTACTTTCATTTGATAAATTGACGACTTGTTTTATGGTTTCCGGTATCTGTAATTAGTTGTATGGTATACAATGCCGGAGCCAGGTAGCTGATATCTATCTGAATCTCATTGATTCCACATCTTATTTTTTCTTGTTGTAAAAGCACTGTTTGCCCCAGCTTATCCCAGATATAAATTGCAATACGGGTATCCAGCTCAGAAATAATCTGAAGGTTAATCTCGTCTTTGGCAGGATTAGGAAAAATGGAAATTATTTCAAAACCTTCATCCGGATATGCCAGCTTAACCATATTGCTGTATTCGTAGTTACCATCGTAATCCACCTGCTTTAAACGATAGTAGAAGGTTTCAGTATGTTTTGGTGGGTTAGTATCCAGATACGAATATTGTGATGCCTGGGAAGTAAATCCATTGGCATCGATTGTGTGGATATGTTTCCATGATGACATATCTTCAGATCGTTGTAACTCATAAAAATCAGCATTGGTTTCTGAGGCAGTTTCCCAATGGATATCAACACGGCTGTATGTTTCATCATGCCAGTTAGCGGTAAAAGAAAGCCATACAACCGGAAGCGGATTGTCTTTACTGGCCAGCGTGTATTTTCCACCAAAACTCATTGTGTACCAAATGGGTTCATCAAAATAATCAGAGTAGGGATTGGCATTGGGTGTGGATACATTACTGCTTGTATTGATTGATCCCAGGAGTGGCGTCCACCATGATTCTGTGCTTTCAGAAACCCACTGGTATTGGGCCAAGGATGCCTCATTTTGACCATTAAGCTCAGCATCCCAATAGTTTAAGCTTATTGCATTTACTGCATTCACCTCAAAATCAATCAATTCATTGGATGGATTTCTCATTTCGAAGAAGCGAGCTATACTCGTATTTCCTGAAAATGTACCTGTTCCGTATTGGAGTTGATGCCCACGAATAATGGTAATATCACCCATATTTGTGTTGTTGCTTATCAATACCCCCAGGTTTGCCGGATTATAATTGGCGACATTATTGATAAGCCGTGTGGCTTGTATGGTACCAGTATTATTGACAACATCCCCAAGTTTTATTCTTGTGGCTTCACTTTCACCGGATATCATGCCAGTAGTACCCAGGTCTGCCACGCTGTTTTTGAGATCAAGATCACCATTTATAAGGCTTAACGTATTGTCCACAAACATATCCTGCTCAAGCACAATATCATGGATGTTATCAATGGTAAGATCATAAAATCCTGTTGTTTCTGTTCCGTCAATATTTTGGCTGGCAGAAGCTCCTTTGAAGAGAATTTCACCAGTACCATTTAAAAAAGAAAATGAGGCATTGTTGGTCCAGTTTCCTGTTAATATTATGGTTCCATCATTTGATATTTCACCACTAGTGCCAGAACATCCCAAAATAGAACCTTTGACAACCAAGGAAGCATTTCCTTTTATGTCAACGGAATTACTAATGGTAAGCATGTCCTGGGCTGTCAATTGTAAGGCCATCAGACATGCAAACAAAAAAAACGTGACCAGTGTTTTATAATATTTACTCATGAAATTTGTTGCTGATTTTGAAACAACATGTCTCTAATAATCTAATAACTACCCACCATACAGTTTCTTTAATTCTTTAAAAGATAAAAGAACAACAACTATAATCATGATGCAATACCCATTGTCAGGTAAATACTAATACCTGATAACAGGTATCCGTTTAAGAAAAGTGTATTAGCGATAATTTGCAGACCCCGGGGAACAATTATTGTTTATAAAACATTCTGCTTACACCCCCATATTTCAGAATATAGAGGCCTTGGGGCAAGTTAATCAGATTGAGGCTAAGATTATTTTGTGTGGAATATTCTATCGGCGTACTTGAAATAACATTTTGACCTAAGGCATTAAATAATTGCAATTGCTCACATCTTATTTGCAGCCCACTAATATACAATGTTTCGGAGGCAGGGTTTGGATATACCGAAAGGTTATTTGATAAGGGTTCGAATGAAACTGCCTCCGGCTTAAAGTACTCATAATTCCCATCAAGATCCGTTTGTTTCAGGCGATAATACGAAAGTCCTTCAGTTGGGTGATAATCATTTACTGAGTAATGTAGTAAAGTATTACTGTTTCCTGCACCATTTGTTTTTCCAATAGTTATAAAATTCACTGCATCAATGGATCTTTCAAGGGTAAAATAATCATTATTAATTTCCGAAGAAGTTGACCAAGAAAATGAAATATAAGATTGTTCTTTTGATACACTAAAGTGCAATAAGGTTATTGGTAATAATAAATCCGATTGGAATGTTGCATTTATAGTATAAATATTTATAGCACCTGCCCTTGATAAAGCTCTGCCCTGAAGAGATGAGTTAAGTAATAAATTGATTGCTCCATTAGCAAGAATATTACCTCTAAAAAAGGCACTTTCACCTACTTCTACAGCTCCATTAATTTGCCAATACACATTATCAAAGTTAGCAGAATTAATTAAAACCACATTGGATAAATTACCCGTGGAAAAAGCACCATCTATCTTAATAATAAATAAAGCATTAGGATCACCTTGAGCATCCAAGAAAAGGGTGTCGTTTAATGTAGCACCACCAGCTCCAATGCAATAAATATCGGGAGTAAGAATCTGGCTACTCCCTATTGTAAGACCTAATACCGTTCCACAAGTAAGACCTGCTAAATGATCATAAGCAGCAATTACATCTATTGCAGCTTGTGATGAAGTAGCATTAGCCACATGTATGTCTCCGTTTACAACTCCTGGAGGAAATCCTGAGAATTCACCTATATTTGTACCAACATCACCTGTTACGTATGATTCCCCATAATTAGTGAATGCTCCATCAGCTGTAAATAAAGTGAATTCAGAGGCTGTTCCTAAGTCTGGAGATTGACTGTAATTTACCTTTGGGCAAAACAATAGAACAGTTGCAATCATTATAAGAGAGATTTTGTTGATCATATTAGTTATATTTTATGTATTAATATTAATTAAGCTAATTTATCGAACTATTGTTATTTTAACATTACATAATTAAAAGTAGTTATTACATAAATCATACATTTACAGAATATAATCATTTTGAGGTCATCATTTAATTTCTTGGTTCTACTGCACTTTCCGTGGAAAACTTTACCAATTGCATTTCAAAATGATTAATCGATACCGATATGTGTTCAATCCTGCCTGCCAGCCTCGGCTGGTGAACCGGCAGGCAGGTGTGTAATTTGCATAATTTTGGCGGCACTCGGCAAAGCTCAAGCAAGCTTGGCTCTGCCCTCGTTTTCACAAAATTTGCACAAAATTTGGAATTTATCCGTCTCCGTTTCTCTACGCCGGACAAGTTTTTTGAGCTTTCCGGTTTATCCGGGTTGGGTTTACACCAAATGAAAGGTTATGAATAAAAAAAATGCATAAACTGTGGAAGTATAATTGTGCAAAAATATGGTTTTCAAAACGAGAAACAACGTTAT
>CAZGPW010000283.1:0-4369 GCA_964527535.1 uncultured Bacteroidales bacterium | reverse complement strand
ATCCGTATTATTTATGGGTATAATTGCAATTACTGTGTTCCGTCATGATCAGTTTGTCTTTGTCGTAACCATTTTCTTTCATGATGTCAAACAGATGTTGCATGGTCTTCTCAGGCAGGTGATTATCGCGCGCCAGTATCCAGAAATATTTTTTTTTCGGATGGCCGACAAGTGCCCATTGATAATCGGGGTCCAGGGCAATAATCCAGTAACCGGCTCTGAATGGCCAGAAAAACTGTACTTTCAGTTTGGTATTCTTACTTCCGCTGACGGGAAAGGCTTTCCCTTTGATGTCGTTGGCCTCATTGTTTTTGCGGCAACGGTTGATGACACGCACAAAACGTTCTTTGGGGATGTAGGTAGCCGTAACGCATTCGCAGTCTTTTTCAAAGCTGTTTGGGTAACGTGCAATTTCATACCAGGTGCCGGCATATTTATCAATGTCAACGGAGCCTGCACGGGTTGGGGTGTCGGAGGTCTTACAGGAAAAAAGCATAAGCGGAAGGATAAAAATGATTAACTTTTTCATTTTATGTGATATTAGATACCAACACTACAAATGTATGCAAATTTTGTTCACTGATGAAAATGACCATTGTCAGCCAATGTCAAATCAAAGGCTGATTTGCTTGGCGGGCAACCTGCTATTTCCTGTACTGTTCGAGGTTGGTGATCTGCAGCTTTTCTTGTGCCAGTTTTTCGGTGAGCACAAATTTTTTGGCGTTGTTTGACGGGAGTTCAAACATGGCATCGGTCATGATGTTTTCACAGATGCCGCGTAAGCCCCTGGCGCCGAGTTTATATTTTGCGGCAACATCAACGATATAATCAAGGGCTTTTTCTTCCGCGGAAAAATCAATGCCGTCAATTTCAAAGAGGTATTGATATTGTTTGATGAGGGAGTTTTTGGGTTCGGTGAGGATACGTTTCAACGCCTCTTTGTTTAATTCATTGAGGTATGACACCACGGGTAACCTGCCGATGATTTCGGGTATCAGGCCATAAGCCCGCAAATCTTCACTGGTAACGTATTTGATGAGGTTGTTTTTATCAATTTTTTCACGTTGTTGCTGAGCGCCGTATCCCACCACTTTTGTGTTGAGCCTGTTGGCGATGTTTTTTTCAATGCCTTCGAAAGCGCCGCCAACAATAAACAGGATATTATTGGTATCCACAGGAATCATACGTTGTTCGGGATGTTTTCTGCCTCCTTGTGGGGGAACATTGACCACAGAACCTTCGAGCAACTTCAGGATGGCTTGTTGTACCCCTTCGCCTGAGACGTCACGAGTAATGGACGGGTTATCGCCTTTGCGTGCGATTTTATCAATTTCATCAATAAAAACAATGCCATGTTCAGCTGCATGGGTATCGTAATCTGCAGACTGAAGAAGACGGGTTAAAATGCTTTCCACATCTTCGCCCACATAGCCGGCTTCAGTGAGTACCGTGGCGTCAACAATGGTAAAAGGCACATCAAGCATGCGTGCTATGGTTCTGGCCATCAGGGTTTTTCCCGTTCCGGTACGGCCAATGAGGATGATGTTGGATTTTTCAATTTCCACATCTTCCCGTTTTTTATTTTTTACCGACAGACGTTTATAATGATTATAAACAGCCACGGCAACGGTTTTTTTGGCTTCGTCCTGGTCAATGACATACTGGTCGATGAAGCGTTTGATATCTTTGGGTTTATTGTGTTTGAGAATTTCGGGGTCAAAATCAATGCTTTCCCTCAATTCTTCTTTGACAATATCCACGGCCCTTTCAGCACACTCATCACATATATAACCATCCTCCCCACTGATAAGCATGTTGACTTCGCTGCGGTCGCGTCCACAAAATGAGCATTTATCTCCCATAAAATCTATTCTGATTTGTTGTCTTTACGTGTCAATACTTCATCAATCATACCGTATTTTTTGGCTTCACTGGCTGTCATCCAGTAATCCCTGTCGGAGTCTTTTTCCACTTTTTTCAGTGCTTTACCCGAGTGTTTGGCGATGATTTCATAAAGTTCGGTTCTGAGTTTAAGAATTTCCCTCGTTGTGATTTCAAGGTCAGAAGCCTGTCCCTGTGCACCACCCATGGGTTGATGTATCATGATGCGGGAATGGGTAAGTGCAGTACGTTTTCCATAAGTACCTGCACACAATAAAACGGCGCCCATTGAGGCGGCCATACCGGTGCATATCGTAGCCACATCCGAGCTGATGTATTGCATGGTATCGTAAATACCCAAACCTGCATGTACATGCCCGCCCGGTGTGTTGAAATATATCTGGATGTCTTTATCAGGGTCATTGGACTCAAGGTACAGCAACTGCGCCTGGATAACGTTGGCTACGTAATCATCAATAGGCAGTCCCAGGAAAATAATGCGGTCCATCATCAGGCGTGAAAACACGTCCATGGTGGCGATGTTCATGCGGCGTTCTTCGATGATGGTGGGGGAAATGTAACTCGATGTCACTTTGGCATAATCATCGAGTGTCTGGCTGTTGATGCCGAGATGGCCTGTGGCGTATTTGTAAAAATCATTTTTCTTGTTCATAGTGTCTATTTTTTTTCTTCAAAAAAGGATTTGAATTTATCGAATGAAACTGTTTTCTCATCCAGTTTAATGTTTTCTTTTAACACGTCCATTATTTTGTTTTCCATGGCCTTGTCGGCAATTTTCCTGCGTGTATCTTCGTCTTTTAAAATCTCCTGGGCGTATTTTTCAAGTTGTTCGTCGGGAAGGTAATTCATCCCGTATTGGCGAAATTGCGCTTCGGCATAATTTTTAGCGGCATCAAAAAGCTCTTCCGGCTTGAGGTCAAGTTCATGCTGTTTTGCAATTTCATTGGTTATTAATTGCCACTTCATGTCTTTGACAAAATTATCCCAGTCTTCTTCAATTTTTTCTTTTGTAAGCTCTTTGTTGGTTTGTAATAGCCAGCGTTTGAGAAATTTTTCAGGGATTTCGGGGTTGAATTTTTCCACCAGTTTATCTTTGGCATCAAGCATGAACTTGTAATCAATGTCGGGCTTAAAGTTTTGTTCGATCTGCTCCCTGATTTTTTCCCTGAATTCTTCTACGGATGTTACCTCATCTTTGCCAAATGCTTTGTCGAAAAGCTCCTGGTCAATTTCGGCCTCCTTAAAGGTTTGGATTGAATCTGTTTCCAATCGGAACATTTTATGTTTCAGGTCTTTGGCTTTTTCCTTATCAATATCGAGGAGGCCGGCGATTTCAGTTTCATTGGGAAAGGCTTTCCAGATATCAAAATCTACCGTATCGCCCGGTTTTAAGCCCACTAATTTGGCTTTGACATCATCGTTTTTGGCCAATGATACGGCCACTTTTGCTTTTTCATTGACGATGCCGTTTTCCAGCGGGTTACCGTCATCATCCAGCTGTGTCATTGTTCCTGAGATGTAACTTGCTTCATCTGAAACATCGGCATCCACCAATTCGCCATAATTTTTGGCGTAACTTTCAATGTATTCATCAACGAGTTTATCTTCAGCCTCTATTTTATAATAAGGGATTTTGATGCGTTTATTCAATTCAACGTCAGGTTCGGGATTCAGTCCGACATCAAATTTAAAGGTAAAATTTTCGTCATTATCAAAATCAATATTTTCCTGCTCTTCGTTTGCAATGGGTTCGCCCAGTAATTTCAAATCTTCATTTTTCTGAATGTAGTCATTCAGTGCTTCGGAAACCACGGTATTTATTTCATCGAGCATCACGGATTTGCCATACATTTTTTTTATCATCCCCATTGGTACTTTGCCTTGCCTGAAGCCTTTCATCTGGGCATTTTTGCGGTGTTCTTTCAGGGCATTTTCAACCTTGTCCTGGTAATCATCTTTTTCTATGTTTACAGTTAATACTGCATTCAAATTGTCAATGTTTTCTTTGGTTACTTTCATTTTTTACAACTGTTTTATGTTATTCACCCTTCAGTTTCGTGTGGAAACGGGGGATTTGTTATTGTGCGGATGAAGGGACTCGAACCCCCACGCCTTGCGGCACCAGATCCTAAGTCTGACGCGTCTACCAATTCCGCCACATCCGCCTGGTATTTTTCTAAAATGTGGTGCAAATATAGATAATTTTTGTTGAACAAAAACAGCTTAAGCCTAAAGCTTTGCGGAACCTTAAATCCACAAGCGGAAATGTTTACCCGGTAACGCAATGTATTGGGGCTCAACATTCCGCTTCTTGTGGTTTGAATATAGTTCTCCCCAGCATTTTTCAGCAGAACGTGAGTTATAAATAACTAAAGTTTCGCAGGTTGCAAACATCTGTAAATAAACTTTCTACAAATAAAACAATGTAATATGATGTTTGCCCACAAAGCAAATTAATATTGTTTTA
>CAZGPW010000282.1:0-11940 GCA_964527535.1 uncultured Bacteroidales bacterium | reverse complement strand
TGACCCAAACGAAATAACAACCGATGGTGACCTTTATATTACAGGACAAAATTTTATCCGCCTTGGGTCAGGGTCAAATAACTCTATAATGCAAATAGACCCGTCTAATCGTATCGGCATTGGCACAACTTCCCCTACCGCCCAGCTCCATACCACCGGCAGCATACGTTTCGCTAATTTTACCAATGGTTTTTTACAAGTTGACGGATCAGGAAATGTCAGTATTGGTTCTGGCAGTGATTATTTTACTGCCGGCGATGGCCTGTCATGGAGTGGAAATACATTAAACAGCCTGTGGAAAGAAAATGGTAGCCATATTTACAACGGGAATTCCGGCAATGTGGGCGTTGGAATATCTTTACCAGAAGCTCGTTTGCAAACTTATGATGGAGATGGAACATCAGATTTTCCGGAAGTAACAACTAAGGGTGATATAGATTTATATTTACGTAGATCAAACCAAGGAATCGAATTTGGACAAGGTGGTGCTTCAAATGCAAGAAGAGCTTGGATATTAGCACGTCACCAAAGCAGTTCTTATGGCCAATATTATAGCACTCTTCATTTACAACCTGATGTAGGAGATAAATCTCAGTTTAGAGGCATAGCCATTGGATATCTGGCTGGTAATACAGTATCTGTTGGAACTGGATTGGCAGTAAGTGATAACGTCGGCATTGGCACAACCTCCCCTTCCGAAAAACTTGATGTAAGTGGTAATATACACGCCAGTGGTATCGTTTTCTGGGGCAACAGCGATACACGTACAGAAACCAGAGCTGATGCAGGATTACAAGGTGACGCCGGTGCCAAAAGCGGCTTTTTTGAAACATCAGGCCCATCCCCATCAGCAAACTGGCCTAGTGGAGCCGGCAGTTGGTGGCATTTACTGGATGTTAGACACAATAATCCAACTAACAATTACGCCATGCAATTTGCAGGCAGTTTTTTCGATCAAAAATTGTATTTCAGAAAAACCAATAACAACGCCGCTCAGCCATGGAATGAAATAACAACATCCGCTACTGAAACTTATAAAGCTACTTCTTTAGGAAGTAACGTCACAATTCCAAACACATGGTTTACTGACGTTTCAGGTATGACATTGACCTTTACCGCTAAAAAATCAACAGCACTTGTTATGTTAACGGCTTCAGGTCATGGTTATACTAATTCTATGTCACATGTAAACCTTAGAATCTGGAATAGTACAACAGGATCATCAATTGGAGGTTGCTCCAATAAAATCCAGGCTTATGATGACGTAACTGGGACAGTAACTGTATGGGCTACAAGTTATTCTAAAGTAATCAGTGGATTAACAGCCGGAAATTCTTATACTCTTAAAGTACAAGGCAGTGTATCTGGGATTTACGGAACAGATGATGCAGTAATTTATCCAAGTACTTACCCCGACGCTGAACATATGACATTGACTGTTTTTTATTAAATTTTCCCATCAATCATTTTTTGTGAAGTTAATTTTTTTTACATTTGCCATGTCTTTGGTTCCTGAAGCCGGATATTCCGGCATGGATTAATAAGGGAATGCCGTGAAAATCGGCAACAGTACCCGCTGCTGTAATCTCCAAAGGTGTTTTGCGTCCCTCGCCACTGTCCTCTTGACGGACGGGAAGGCTGCAAAACATGGAGTAAGTCAGAAGACCTGCCAAAAGACAACATGTTTTATCACGGCTTTCGGGTGAAAAGCTGTAAACATCCTGATTGTAAATCTTAGCAAAATGGATTACACTTTCTCCCTGAAGCCGGCAAATTAAATTATTGTTGGACTTTTTTAAAATTATTAAAATGATGAAAAAATCTTATTTTGCTTTTGCAAGCATTGTACTTGCAGGTAGTTTCTTTGTGTCCGGGACATTGGCACAAAACACCGCAGATTTCGAAGACCTCAATTTGGAAAATGAAAGTTATTACGATGGCAGCCAGGATTACAGCGGCTCGGGAGAAACCGAATCCTTTTCCTATGCCTCCGGAGGCGTTAATTTTACCGTGAATTTCACAGACTGGGGCGGGGGCATGACCAGCTTCAGCGGCATGGCCTACAGCAACCAGACAGACATTATAAATGCTGTTGACACAAATTATTCTGCTTATGCCAGCCCGGCAGGAGGAGCTAACGGATCAGCCAATTACGGGGTGTTCTTTCCTTCTTATACCGGGGGAGATTCCGTGTTTTTTGACGATCCTGTAAACCTTGATCATGCTTTTTTTACCAATCATGTGTGGACGTATCACTACGTCAATGGCAGTGACGGCTCTGGATCCGGAGAATTCCAGGCTGGCGATTACATGACTTTAAATGTCATTGCTTACGATAATGACAATCAAAACACAGGGAGCGTTGAAATCAACCTCGCTGATTTTACGGGAGGAAACACATTTATCATGGACAACTGGACGCAAGTTGACCTTTCCGAACTGGAAAAGGTCAAATACCTGAAATTTGAGATCAGCTCCAGCGATGGCATGGCCCCTACCTACTTTTGCATTGACGAGCTGACTTTTTCAAATTTAACGGATGCTCCGGATATTCATAAAAACCTGAGCGGGGTGTATCCCAATCCTTTTAATGACATTATCCACATTGACGGATTAAACACCGGCACTTATCAATTGTATGATGTAAACGGAAAATTGATGCGCAGGGGGGTAATCAATACTGAACATCAGAACATCCATACCGGAAATTTGCCTTCAGGCATGTATTTTATCAAGATTGATACAGGAGAAAAACGCATTGTCAGAAAACTGATTAAATAAGGTGTTAGGGGTTAGGAGTTAGGGGTTAGGTCATAAGAAAAAAACCTAACCCCTAACTCCTAACCCCTAACCCCTAACCCCTAAAACCTTATTTAACAGATTAGTTACAAATGAAAAATATTTTACATGAGCATTAAAGTCCATATAATTACTATTACTCTGATGTTGTTTCTGATCAGCGGATACCTGCCGGCTCAAAACCCCGGTATTCCTGCAGATGATCCGGAAATCAAATCATGGGCTACCGGATGTACAGTACATCGCGGGCCAATGGATATCAGCGATCCGGATTCCCCTGATGCCGATTATGGCAATGCAGAAAATGCCACTGGGGAAGCCAACGGTCAACTTGTCAGCCTGGGAGACAAAGGAGAAGCGGTGCTGGAGTTTTCCGGCGGTATTTCAAATGGCGCAGGCATTGATTTTGCGGTTTTCTCCAATGCTTTTTATTCCCCGGCAAATCAGGACAGCCTCGTGTTTGCAGAGTTGGCTTTTGTCGAAGTCAGCTCTGACGGAGAACATTTTATACGGTTTCCGGCCGTTTCACAGGTACCTGCAAATGAACAAATTGGTTCATACGGCACAATGAACATCAATCGTGTGTATAACCTTGCCGGAGCCCATCCCACCAACACGGGTTGCGGGTTTGATTTGAGCGAAATTGAAGATTCCGCAGGCATTGACATTTCCAACATTACCCATATCAAGCTTGTGGATGTTTGCGGCAACATTGATGAAACTTACGCCAGTTACGATACTGAAGGCAACATCATCAACGACCCCTACCCTACCGCTTTCAGCTCCTGTGGGTTTGACCTTGATGCCGTGGCTGTACTCAATAACAAAACCAGCATCGCTCAAGATATTAATAATGATTTACATTTTTATCCCAACCCTGTAAAAGGCTGTATGTATTTTACCAATATCCCTGACAAAGTTTTGTGTACCATTTACGATGCGCATGGCAGCATGGTGATGCAAACCCGGGTCATAGACAATAAAATTAATGTAGCCGGGCTTACAAAGGGGCTTTACCTCATGCACTTAAAAACCAGGGACGCTGTAATGACAAGCAAATTCATAAAATGATAAAACACTCAAGGCCATATCTCCTGATGTCATTGTTGCTCCTGCTCCACATGCCACTTATCATGGCGCAGGAAAAATTCAGCGATACGGTTAAATTAAAGCCGGTTACCATACGTGCAAAATCAGAGCTGAAAAACATGGAAATGTTAACATATCAGCTTGACAGCATGCAACTAAACAACTCAACACAATCGGATTTATCTGAAATGCTGCGGGACAACACCGCCGTTTTCATAAAAAAAACCGTTCAGGGGAGCGCGTCAGGATTATCCCTGCGAGGGACCAACAGCTCTCACACCAGGGTGGTATGGAATAAAATCCCCCTGAACTCGCCCATGCACGGCAGCACAGACATATCAAACCTGCCGTTTTGGTTTGCAGATAATGTATCCATCCTGTATTCTGCTGCTTCTATTCCCCACAGTGACGGCGCCCTTGGGGGATGCCTCCGCCTTGAAAACAATCCCGAATGGAACAAAGGATTCAGAATCCAATACTCAGGTACAGCAGGGAGCTTTAAGTCACACAGCAATTTTCTGAAACTCAACTATTCAAAGAAAAAACTAAGCAGCTCCACAAGGCTGTATCACACCGGTGCTGAAAACAATTTCACTTATCAAAACAACAGCATCGTTGACGGTGGTGAAATGACAAGGGAAAACGCTGATTTCAAAAATACCGGGATAATGCAATCCCTGTCATGGCGGCCTGCTGAAAACGATTTTATCAGTTTACACGCCTGGGCTCAAGCCGGAGAACGTGGTGTCCCGGGATTAATTACCAACGAAAGCGGTTCCCAAAACCAAATCAGCAGGCAACAACATCAAAGCCTGCGAAGCATTCTGAATTACACACACCAGGGAGATAAGGTAAAACTGGAAGCATGGTCAGCTTTTAACATGCAAACCGACCATTTCACCACAGACAATTACATCAGCGGGATGGGGCAATACAGAAGCATTGATTCTCATTCAAGGTTCCTGTCTTTTTATCACGGCATATCGTCCGGTTTTGACATCAACAAAAAGCACAGCATTGAAACAAGCCTAAGATACCATGTCAATCAAGCAAACACAACGGATAAATACAACGAAAACACACAGCAATTTCAACGCAATGATATTTTCATCAATGCAGAATATGAATACGCCTTACTTTCTGATGTCCGGATTGTTGTGTTGGTCAAAGAAGACATCGTTGATGGACAGGCACACATACCAAATTATGGCCTTACGTACTCACATAAAATACGCGACAAACTCAACCTGCTGGTTGGGGCATCAAGAAACAGGCACCATCCCTCCCTCAATGACATGTATTATATTCCCGGTGGAAATCCGGAATTACAACCTGAAAGTGCTTTTACCACAGATGGCGCTTTACGTTTTTCCCTTGAGAATGGTTTTCGCATGGACAATTCGATAAATGTCTATTACAGGCAAATTAAAGATTATATTATCTGGAGGCCCGGCCCGCAAGGTTTCTGGGAAGCTGATAACATCAGCGAAGTGGAATCTGCCGGGTGTGAATATAACCTGAACATCCAAAAAAAAATACGGAAATTCACCATCGCAGCGCATGCATCTTATGCGTTGAACCGGTCGGTAAATAAAACATCAGGCCAACACCACTTTTTTGGCAAAGGGGGACAATTGCCATACATACCTGTACATGGCGCAAACCTGAGCCCTTCAATTTTATGGCGCAACTGGCAGCTAAAATACCAGTGGAATTATTTCAGCGAACGATACACAACCAGCAATAACGCTACGGATGTGCTTTATTCCATGTATCCTTATTTTATGAATAACCTGCACTTAAGCAGAAGCTTTGCGCTGAAAAACAGTACGGTAAGGATAAAATTCAGCGTATATAATCTGTTCAACGAATCGTACAGGTCTGTGTTATGGCAGCCTATGCCCGGCATTCATTTCAGGGGTGGCGTTCAATTTCAATTCAAATGAAAAAACGGCTCAGACATATCGCCTGGATATTGATTGCGTTGCTGACATTTTCAACGGCCTGCATGGAAGATGACATGCAGCCGGTAACGGCCTTTAATAAAAACGGTAACGGCATGTTCATCGCATGCGAAGGCAATTTTATGTATGGCAATGCTTCGCTCTCCTATTACGATTTTGAAACCGGAAACATGCACAACCAGGTTTTTCTCAAAGCCAATGGCATTCCCCTGGGTGATGTAGCCCAGTCGCTCCTTCTCCATAAAGATGTACTCTGGATTTCCATAAACAATTCAGGAAAGATATACGCCATCAATCCGCATACTTTCAAACACGAAGGCATCATCACAGGACTTATTTCACCCCGCTATATGCTTCCCGTTTCCGAGGATGAAATATGGGTATCCGACCTGTATGCCGGGGTTATTCATGTTATCGACACAAAATCATACGAGAAAACCGCCGAAATTTCCCTGAATACAGGCGACCAAATCATCCACAACGCCGAACAAATGATACGGTACAACGATCAGGTCATAACAAATTGCTGGGCTTCTGACAATACCATGCTTTTTATAGACATCGATAAAAAAACGGTTACAGACAGCATGAAAATCAGGTTTCAACCCAAAAAGATTTGCCTTGACAAACAGGGGAAACTCTGGGTGTTAACTGACGGCGAATACAACGACAACGGCGAAAAACCGGCGCTGCAACGCATTGATCCTGATACCAAAACCGTGGAAACAAACATGGTGTTCGAAGCAGGTGACATGCCTGCAACCATCCGGTTAAACAACGAAGGAGACAGCCTGTACATCATCAACAAACACATTTATAAAATGGGCATTGAAGCACAAACGGCCGGCGCTCCAATCATAGATGGAACTGACCACCATTTTTACAACCTGAAGAAGTCTTCGTTTGATGGTTTTTTGTACGTTACAGATGCTAAAAATTACCTTGACCCGGGCATGCTTTATATTTTCAACCAGAATTACAGCTTGATTGACAGCCTGAAAACCGGAATAATACCATCAGATATTGAACATTAGGGAATTCTTGAATAAACATTAATAATATTGTGTCCAAAACGCCTCCTCATCCAAACGGTTTTTTACATACGCCTTATACTTTGCTGTATTGGTTAAAAACTTTTTTGCAAGAGCAGTATGAATTATATCTAAATTATCACAATCATTAATTATATCTTTTATTCCCATAATTTTAGCTGGCGTGATTTTCCCCTTTGAAATTTCTGTAGTAATTATATCGAAAGCAATTTCAGCAGTCATCCATTCGTCAGGAACATGATTGAAAAAATCATTCAATGTATCCTTTAATTGCTTTTCTAATTTTGCATAATCTATGTTTTCGCAATAATTATAAATTTCTGCATTTTTATCCCTAAAGTACCTAACGCGCTCCTTCCATTCATTAAATACATTGATGTTATATTTTATAATTTGATTTGATTTCGAATCATCCCATTCAATACTATCATAATGTTTATAAATTTCTTCAAGCTCATTGGGTAATAATGTCCATAAAGCGTATTTAACAGGCCTTTCAAGATGGGATAAATGAATGCGTGCATTTATCCTGTTGCAAAAATCAATAATCTCTGGTGTATCACGCCAATTTATCGTCATGGGAGTATGGCTAATATTGATGCTTTGTGCAATGTGGTTAAACTTATCAATATTATCCATAACCGTCTCAAACCTGGCTCCTTTCCTGATACTCTCATAACGTTCTTTATCCAGAGAATCCAGTGATACTATAACATTAAAATTTGTGGATTTTAAGATAGTTTCAATTTCCTGGTTATATATGGTTCCATTGGTAACGGCAAAAAGATTTATTGCGGGATTTATCTTAATGATCAATTCCCATATTTTGTAATAAGTGTCAATCAAAAAAGGTTCACCCCCACAAAAATAGATTTCTTTTAAATGCGGTAAAAATGCTTTCAGTTGCTCAACAAAATTGTCATCATAAGGGGATTCAATGGGTGGTAGTTGTTCCCTGTTTTTTCTTATGGATGAAGAAACTCTCCCTGAGCACATAACACACTCCAGATTACACCTATTCGACAACTCCAATTCCAGAGTTTGTGGATAAGCATGTGTTTTATGGGTGGCAAATTTATCGGGATTCTCTGAAGGCAACCCATGAAAATGATTGGATTTTAGCTGTTTCTTACAATATTCACATCCCATAT
Organism: uncultured Bacteroidales bacterium; assembly: GCA_964527535.1. GTDB lineage: Bacteria > Bacteroidota > Bacteroidia > Bacteroidales > ML635J-15 > JAQIBY01. The sequence continues at coordinate 3,885 of CAZGPW010000282.1, read as the reverse complement.
TCAAATCATTGTGAAGCATGTGCTCACGCAATTCTTGGTACTTTTCACCAAACCATATTTCTTTGATGCTTTGCTCCGGGTATTTTCCAAGTACATTATTGTGCGACCGGCAACAAGCAAGAGCATGACCGGAAATATTAAAAAACATGTGAACAAAAGGATTGTAGCAAAACAATTTTTTGGCTCCGTGAATTCTTGTTTTGTTATATTCCATCATTTTTTTACCGGGAATGGCTTCAAAACCAGCTTCCGAAACCGGATATCTAATTAAATGAGCTTTGATACGGTTATACCATCTCCATCCCCTGATTAAATTACTGCTGTATTTTTTTAATAATGACTTCATCGCTTAAAAATACAAAAATAAGCAATGTGTTATCATTAATCATTATCTTTGTTTATTACTAAATGTAAAACATCAACAACATGGTGAAACTTTACAAATAATTGCTGTTTTTAATTAAATAATTTATTGCTTTGAATCAAGTTGAAAACCATATTTTCAGTAAAATGCCATATGGAAAAGAGTTCCTTTTTCTGGATGAAATACTTTTTGTTGACAACATACAGATAGTTGGAAAATATCACTTCAATAAAACCCATGGTTTTTATCAATCACATTTCAAAAATTTTCCTGTAACCCCAGGGGTAATACTTGTAGAATGCATGGGGCAAACTGGTTTGGTTGCGCATGGTATATATTTACTGGGAGATAAATTAACATCTAAAGCGATGAATCCTATCCTGATTCATACAGATTCGGAGTTTTTCAAACCGGTCTTCCCTGAAACGACAGTACGCATTGTTTCAAACAAATTATTTTTCAGAAAAAATCATTTGCGCAGCAAAATAATAATGTATAACGATGATAATTCGGAAATGGTAGCTCGTACGGAATCTTTGATTAAATTTGATTTGAATGAATAAAATACATGAAAAGCAATAAAGTAGTAATTACAGGAATGGGGATAGTTTCCCCTGTCGGAAATAAATTAAGTTCATTTGAGACCACATTATTTTCAGGTTATACTGGCACCAGGCATATCCAGGAATTAAAAGATTATGGATTCTCTTGTCAGGTTGCCGGCATTCCCAATATTTCAGACCATTCCAAATTAGATTTTTTAAACAATTATGGTTTGCAAAAAACCAGTTTACTTTTACAATACGCTGTACTAGCAGGCCTGGACGCTTGGGAAAATGCCGGTTTCAGTATTCCTCACAACCATGTCAATCCGGCTGACTATGATACAGGCTGCATTATTGGCTCAGGTATCGGACCGGTTGATTTAATAAGTGAAAAGTTAATTCCCTACACCAATCCCAAACAAAAACGAAAACTTCGCAGCACCATTGTTGAACAGAGTATGTTAAACGCACCTGCTGCCCATTTAAGCATGATTTTAGGCCTGGGCAATCATGTGGGCTTTAATTCATCAGCTTGTGCAACAGGTACAGAAGGCATTATTATGGCCGCTGAAAGAATCCAATCAGGCAAAGCAAAACGCATGCTGGCCGGAGGTACAGAAGCATATTCTCCGCATGGCTGGATAGGATTTGATGTGATGCGGGTGTTGAATCGAAATATGAATGATAATCCGGAAAAAGCCTCCTGCCCCCTCAGTGAAAATGCTGCCGGGTTTATTCCGGGTGCAGGTGCAGGTATTCTATTGCTCGAATCTCTGGATTCAGCTAGAAAAAGAAATGCCCCGATCCTTGCTGAGATCACAGGAACACATATTAATTCGGGAGGACTGAGAAACGGTGGCACCATGACTGCCCCTTCATCCGAAGCAGTCTTCCACTGCATCCAGGCATGTCTGAATGATGCCGGTATTCAACCGGGCGATATTGATTACATCAACGGACACCTCAGTTCCACCATGGCAGATGTGCTTGAAATACAAAACCTGACAAAAGCTCTCAACCGCTATGGAAAAGATTTTCCTTTGATTAACAGCCTGAAAGCCCAAACCGGCCATTGCATCGGGGCTGGCGGTGCCATTGAAAGCATTGCCGGAATTTTACAACTTAAATCACAACAAGTAGCAGCATCCGTAAACAGCAAACCTTTGCATCCTCAGATTAGTACATTGATTGACACAGCATCAGTTCCTGACAAACCGGTGAAACATCAGATTAAGCACCTGCTTAAAACCAGTTTCGGCTTTGGAGATGTCAATGCGTGCATCATTTTTAAACAACATCCCCAATAAATACAATTATTTCGAGTGTTATCACTTCATTTAAAATTAATTATTTTTGTTCAAATATTTATTTTTCATTCATTAATGCATTTACAACATGACAAAAACAGAAAAAACCATCATTGACATCCTGAAAAGATACAGTTTCGAAAAAAAGAAACTAGACAATTTACAGCCCGAATCAAAAATCATAAACGATTTAAAAATCAATTCTGCCAGGATTGTTGACATTGTGCTTGATGTCGAAGAAGCATTTGACATTGAAATTGACGATGACAGTTTGGAAAACATTATTACTATCAATGACTTAATCAATATTGTAAATAGGAAAGCAGCTCATGACCGTAATCGGGAATGACATATTGGACTTAACCAATGCAGCAAATAAAATTACATTTAACCGGAAAAGGATACATAAATTTTTTGCTTCCGGTGAACTGAAATTTGCTCAGGAAACTTCTTTCCCCTATCCCATTGCCGGATTATGGACGATGAAAGAAAGTGCCTATAAATGTTTACTTAAACTGGGACATCAAAAAGCATTCAGCCCGGCAAAATTGCCCGTTGTGATCATTGCAGACAACAATAGCCTTGTGGGCAAAATTGTTTATGAAAATTTTGTGTTCTGGTGTAAGTGCAGCATAGCAAAAGATATGATTACATGCATTGCTTCAAACGATAAAATGCAACTTGAGCACATCACAAGCATGCTGCTGTTGTTATATGATCATCATAACAAAATAAAACAAATTGGAAACAAAATCAGAACATGCATTGATGACGATGAATTCATAATCAGCAAAACCAAAACCAACATTCCTGTATTAATCAATAAGCCAAAAACACACAACATAGAAATCAGCCTGTCAGGAGAAAACAAGCTATACTTCATTTCCATTTTCCCGGAATGGGTATCAATAGACATGAATTACATCAAAGACCACCTCTATGCATCCTGACAAAAAAATGATTGATGTTGGTATCATCACCTATAATTATAAAACTTCATTGAACAATGCATTGAATCCGTGTATGAGCAAACCATAAGTGATAACATGCGGGTTATTGTCATTGATGATGCTTCCAAAGACAACACATCCGGGAAATTAAAAAAACTCAACAAAAAACACCCGTTTCATTTAATACAGCATGACAACAATAAAGGCATCATTCAAAGCGCTTATGAATATGCTTCCCTTGTTGAATCGCCCTTTTTCTGCTGGCTTGACGGGGACGACTATTGGAAATACAAGGATAAATTAAAAGTACAAATTGAATTTTTAGAAAACAACCCGCAATACTCAGCTTGTTTCCATGATGCCATCATAAAACAGGAAAATACGCCAGAGGATAAAAACCTGAATCGAACTCAGTTTACATTCAACCTGTATTCTCAATTCAATCATTATAAACAAGAAATACTACCACAAGACCTTATCAACCGAACCATTCTTCCCACTTCCAGTGTAGTGTACAGAAAAAAGAACATACCCAGGCATTTTTGGGATTTACAAACCTTGCCCTATTCCTTAAGCTGGAAATTTCAACTTGAACACATAAAAAATTCAAAATTTTATTATTTCGGTTCTACTGTTATTTTAATGGTAAAGATTTAGTGTACGATGGAAACTTAGGTTTTGCTGTAACCTGAGTAGAAAAAATAGTTGTTTGAACATCA
>CAZGPW010000281.1:0-15175 GCA_964527535.1 uncultured Bacteroidales bacterium | reverse complement strand
TTTTAGCCTTGCGTCTATGCTTTTTGACTTTAATTTTTCTGATATTCTCATGGATAAATATGCCGGCTTTATAGCACCACACAAAAGCAGGCAACAGAGCGAAAATAAGTCTGGCAATCAAATCGGAGTCCAGGGCGTAATGGGCTATAAAACGTTGAATGCGCCTTAAACTCGAAGCTGCCATTGCATCACTGTCGAAGCACATTTCAGCAGGCACAATGCGACGCAATGCATCGCAATTCGAACCGGAATAACCAGCAGTCAATCAAAAATGAGAGTTAAGAAAATCAGCAGAGCCTACTTATTAATCAATAAACCCTAAATACGGATGCCTACCGCCATGCTGTTTAGCTGCCATCGGATTGTGAATAAAATATGACTGATTATACAGTTCTTTTGCAATCGGTGTATTTATTTTTAAGCTTTCATTTTTTTTGTAAAGGCCTGGTTTTGGCCTGGCGATTAATCCGGCTTCAATAAACATGGGAATTACACTGTCAATTGCATTTTCTGTTGCCCGGTTACCCCCATATATTGCAGATAACGATTTTTTTAGCGTATCACGGTTGACAAATTCCTGCACAGATAAGAATTTACTCAGAATATCAAGTGTGTTAAAGGAAAAGACAAATGCGCTATTTAGCAAAGCAATTAATATAAGATTTTTATCATCCTTGTTTTTAATAGCCAGTTTTATTAGTTCTGATTTCTCTTGCATTAGGTCTGATATTGGGCTCCGCAATAGTATTTTATTGACAATTCTTACGGATTTTTTTAACCTGTTTTCTCCAGAGAACTCCAGGCGCAATTGTTCCAGTATATAAGCTTCACTATACGCTCCATTTAAAAATGTCTCCAAACCAACGTGAAGCGTTTCCAATGGAATTCTTTGATTTATATCGACTGGTTTATGATTCATGTTTAATTTCAATAAAGGGGATTAATACTTCAAGTAAATGTGCACCACCATGGGTTACCGATCGTTTTTTATTGGAAAAGCTTAAGTCTGATTTAAAATACATAGCCTGCGCATCCATTGCTAAGGTATCACGGATATCAGGATTATTATCGAGGAAATCATCCATTAACCACTTTTCAGAATATTCAATATGCCTTTCACTCCTGCTGCCTGATTTATTTGTCCCCAATTTTTCTTTACCCCGTAATCCACGCCATGCTTTTGCCTCAATATTACCGTGATCTGTTGTAATAAACACCCTAAATCCGCTGTTTTGAATATCCTGAACCAATTTTTCAATTCCACTGCGTTTTACCCAATTTTTAGTTAAATAAATTAAGTCTTCATAATCACTTGCCCCGTGCATTTTGTCATCAAGGCCTTTCATTACAATTGCAAGCCTTTTAATTGCATCCATATTTTTTAATGTGACATCCTCGTGCCGGTATGATATTTCAAAATCACTGATGCCTTTGTTAAGCCAGTAATTTCTCCACAGTTTTTCTTCATTCACAGGGTTTTGTCTGTAATCAGTCAATGGTGTATCACCCCGAAATATTGCCTGACGTGATAATTGTGTAATTGATGGTAACCATGAATAAATCACATCTTCATCTATAGCCGAAGGCAAAGCATCACAAAGCAATAAATATTGCCAATAAGCCATTCCGTCTATTACAATAAGTGCAATATTATCCTTTGAAAAGTTGAAATTCAGATAATCCAGAATTTTTGATACAATCTTTGGTTTTTTAACCGGGCTTGAATTTCTCATCTGCTGATAGTTCATTATTAAACTATCCTGAAATATTGCATTGGCTTTATTAATGTCTTCAAATACCGGCTCAAACTCCGGCTTTCCGATTGTTTTTGTTATCCCATACGCTATATGCCTGCATACAACAGACCAATTAACAGGGATGTCTTTCAATAATGCATGTAACTCTTCCGAAAATTCTGATACATTTAATTGTTTAGTCGTATTGACAGGCAATTGGGTAACTTCACGTATAATTCGTAATGTTTCAAGCTTATCTAACTTTTTAATTTGCCTTTGGGTAAACAATTTATCCAAAACAGGCAATTCGTCCTGAATAATTGTAGGAATATGAAATGCATGTAAATGAGTTTTTAACCCGAATTCAATGCGTATTGCGTTTCGTTTAATGTCTTCGAGATAATTACCATTATCTTGACTTACAAGCATGAGCAAACTATCTCCATCACGTAGCTCATATTTAATGCGTTGCTCCAATGGAGAACCATTACTGATTTCTACACCATATAATTTAAAGGCAGCAATAACATCTGAGCGATACAGAAAGCGATCATTGTTTTCCACTAAAAATATCCTGGAATCATATCCTTTCAGCGTTTTCACAATATGTTTTATCAGTATGCTATCCATCGATACGAATCATTAACAGTTGTTTTAGGCCCGGAATGATCTTTTGATTGGCATGAAAATCATCCAACCAGGCATTATATTCACGTTCTAATCTTTTCATTTTTGATTTTCGGATATTTTCAATTCCTATCTTTTCAATCCTTGACTTTTGAAACTGATATGAATTTATTTTACTTTCTTTCTTCGTTTTAATCAAGGATTGCAATTCTGCTTCAAGGTTGTGATAAGAAATGTGCAGATTTTCATCCAATATACTTTGCAATTCTCTTGGATTGGCAATGGATTGAGTGCCGTTAAACGTTAAGCTATCTTTGCCATGAATCAATCGTTCCCAGATTTCATTGGCATATGCAGCGTATTGTTTTCCATTGTCTGCAATAAAATAAACCTGATAATGTTGTTTTGTTTCCAGATTATTTCTTGCACTGATTTGCCAAAGGCTCCAATAGCCTGATGTTTTAATGTCGCTGTCGATTTTTAAAACGGGAATTTCATTCTTATGATCAAATTCCCCGATATCGTTTAAGATTTGCCTTATCCAGTCATATTGTAATGTGATATGCTCAATTCCCGGATTATTTAGAGACACTTCAGCATCAAAACTGATTCTTTTGGTTTCACCGAGAATGTCTAAATTCATAATGCCCTCCAAATCCTTTGACAAACTACCACCATGTACCATAACGTATTGCTGAATCAATGATTCTAACCAAAACGGCAATGGACTGTGTTTAACATCCGCAGCTTTTTTATATTCAATTTCACTTTCAGATACTTGTGGCATAATGCCCTCTGTGCTTTTGTATTCCCGCAATTTATCTTTTATTTCGTTTAACCAACGTTCACCGGCAAATTCAAACTTTTCAGGATCCAACAAGCTTTGTAAATAGAGCTTATTTACTTTTTTCATGTCGATTGCAGAATCAAGTACATCGGATGTTTTGTCAATACCCAATTGATTGATGATGTTGTTTAGTTTTTCTTCAATCACTTCATAAACCCTCAAATCAACACTGTTATTGGTTAGCATATTATAAGCATCAACCCGGGATTTTTGTCCAATTCTGTCAACACGTCCGATTCGTTGCTCTATCATCATTGGATTCCAGGGCATATCATAATTAAAAACAATATGGCAAAATTGCATATTCAGAGATTCCCCGGCTGCATCTGTGGCAATCATAATCCGTGCTTCATTTTTAAATTTTACCAGCTCAGCTTTTCGCACATCTAAGTTTTGTCCACCATGAATAAAAGACACAACAAAACCGTTTTTTACAAAAAAATCCACAAGCATTTTTTGGGTTGCCTTGTATTCCGTAAACACAAGCACTTTTAAGTCTTCATCGCATTGTAATTGCTGCAATTCTATTATCTTATCAAGCAGTGCTACCGCTTTTGCATCTGTTTCTGTTGCGATACACTCGTCTGCTTTCTTAATGAGTTTTTTCAGCAGATGCTCTTCATCATCCAGGCTATCAACATCATTGTAAAATATGCCATCAAAATCAAGCTTATCGCCAAAATCATCTAATTCACCATCATATTCGGAAATAAGAATATCTTCACTTGAGCCATCGCCCTGAATCAGACTTTTTAAACGTTTCTGCATCGAAGAGCGTATTGCTGCTGTTGAACTGCTCACCATGCGTTGAAACAATACCATGATTAAACCTTTGGCTTTATTGTTGCTTTGTTTTGCTGAGTTGAATCCTTTGCGTACATAATCGGTAACCGCATGATACAATTCCATTTGCTTATGATGCTTATTGATATCAAAAAAGACATCAAACCGATGCGTTCTCCTTTCCTTAAACAGTATTTTACCTTCGTAATTCACTGCATGCCGCTTTTCGGTCCGAATTACGTATGATTCCAACTCATCAATACCAGGTAAGCCTTCTCCGGCAAATGCATCAGGGTCAAGCAACTGAAGTACACGCCTGAAATGATCGGATTTGCCGCGATGAGGCGTTGCCGTTAGTAGCAACACATTTGGAACCGAATTACACAATTCCTGAGCGAGCAAAAAGCGGGATACGGTGGATGTTGCTCCGCCCATTTTATGCGCTTCATCAATAACAACCAGATCAAAATCTGCTTCAAGCACTGCCTGCATGCGATATTTATTGTATTCATCAATGCGTTCACGGCTCCAGCCTTGTCTTCGTTCTAAGGGCTTTAAGGCATCCGTTGATACAATGATTTGATTGTGTTGTGTCCAGAAATTATACGTCTCATCTGCATCAATATTGGAAAATGTGCGTGCCATGGAACCAATAAACTCATTGTCGTACAAATGAAATCGCTCATTAAAATGTTCATGCATTTCAGACTGCCACTGCAACATGGATGATTTAGGGACAATGGTAAGCACCCGGTTAATATCACCTCGAATTTTCAATTCTTTTAAAATCAAACCGGTTTCTATGGTTTTACCCATACCAACTTCATCGGCCAGCAAAAAGCGGTTTTGATTGGATTGCATGACCTTTTCCAACACCAAAATTTGATGCGGCAAAGGAATTAAACTGCTTTCATAAGGAGCAAGTATGTTTTTTCTGGCAACTTCATCTTTTATTTTTGCGGCAATGGAGATGTATCGCAGATATGGTAGTGAATATGCAGTATCCGTTTTTTCTACATCTTCAAAAGGCACCTCATGAAAACTGCCGTCCTCCAACAAACGTATCCAGGCAATGTGTTGCCCCAGAACAGTTTTGTTTCCCAATATTTCACATGCTTTGCCTTTGTACTTCATTTCGTAAGGTTTAAAAGCGTTTTTGCAATCTTATCCCGCAGGCCAGGATTTACATTTACCTCATCCGCATATTTTTTCCAATGATTAATTGTGTCATTAATCTCATCAATAATCTCAGATGCTTTTTTACTGCGAATGGATTCACCAACATGGAGTAAATCGGCTCTGCTAATATGCTTTCTTTTTCCGTTGATGCTTAAGGCATGTTGACTAACCCAGTCACTGTCCGGACGATATGCATAGCAGATGTCGTATGCCGGTGCAAGTTCCCATTTACCTCCCTGTTTTAATAAAAACGAGAAATTTTTGGTGTGATCATCACAATTTCTGGCAATCACATTGAATACCATCCGCCTGAACATTTGTTCAGCATCTGCATAGCTAAGCTTTAACTCTCTCATGCACTGAAATAGCTGTTCGTAACTGAAGCTGTTTACCTGATTATAATCAAAATGCTTCAGTGCACAAAACGTTTGCAGATGATGTTTCATGTTATTTTCTTCCCTGTCAAAACGTTTGGTCATAAAATGTGCCCTGCCATTTTCTTCAAGTAAGCGAGAGGGCATCATTTCAATGCCACAAGCGCTTGCCATGTTGTAATAAGCCATTTCAACTCTGCCGTATCCATGGCTGCTGCCCAATTGCACATCGCTAACACCATCCAATTTAATCAACCAATGCTCAAAACCTTTAGGAGCCCTTGTTTGTCCCGATTTTACTTCTCCTGTTTTCCCGTTCCAGGCAATTACGGCTTTAGGGCGAGCTCCACCGGCAGATGTGCCAATTTTCAGGATTTCCATAACTGCCTGCTCTTCGTCTTTGTTAAGATTCGTTGCAAATGACTCACGCCGTTTTAATAATTTTTGTGCGGTGTCTATCAGACTGCCTATTTCAATGGAAAATGTGCGTTTGTGTTCTTTTAATACAGCCGGCTCATATTCAAGTGCTCCCATGCCACGGGTGCCAATAAAACAAAGCATTTCTACCGGATTCATGCTGTCCTGCGGCCTTCCTTGTTGTGCAAGCCAAAGATTGATCAACTGGTTGCCATATTTGTCAGGAAGGGAATCAGCCAGCAATCCTGGTAAGCCTTTAAATGTATCGTATTCTGATTTATCGTCTTTTCGTAATTCCGGAAATGAAAATTGATTTCTATTATCTGAAATGGGCATTTTAAGTGGTGCTAAATCCCAACCCAATTGCTTAAACTTAGGATCATATTCAAAGGCAGCAAAGCCTGTTGTAGCATCCCAGGCTACAGCACCTACCAGTTTTCCCCATATTTTGACTTCTGCTACTTGCATGCTTTACCAATCTGTTGTTTCATTGTTTTTGTCCGGTTTAATTTGCCCACGTGCCCGTTGTCGTTTTTCTTTTTGCAATTTGGCTAATGCCAAAGGACTGAGCGTTTCATTTATTTCAAATACACGCAATACAGATAATTGATCTAAAACCCGCAATACACGGATAAGCGTTGTAATGGTAACGGTTTCACCACGCTCCAGTAAACTCAGTGTAGAGCGACTAATGCCGGCTTGTGTTGCCAAATCGGCCTGCGTTCTGTTTTTCTCTATGCGATGATGCCTTATGAAATTTCCTATGTATTCAAGTAAAGCCTTATCGCTCTTGGAAGTGTATTCTGTGAATGATTTATCGGTCATAAAGTATCATTTTAGTATTTAATGAATGATATACAATGCAAATATAGAGAAACTTATTCAATCAGCAAACTTCATGAATGATATTTCATGCACTAAAGCCCGTATGTTATGTTAGTGAACGATATGTCATGCACTAAACTTTTGAATTTGCAATGTCATAAAACTGCAATAACACTTCATCTTCCATGAGCAATTGATTGGGGATGCGATCTCCAACCTCTATGATGGTTTTGAAATCACTTTCCTGATAACAGTGTTTAAAACCGGCACGCAAAGCTTCAAGCCTTACTTCTTTGATTTTTTTCTTAGATGCTTTGACTTCATGCAAAATGGATTTAAACTGCTTTAACAAGCGATTGTTTCTTAGTTTTTCCAAATCAGCTTCATTTTCCGGATCCGGAACGTACCATTTCCCGGCATCATCTTTCAAAAAGTTTTCTTCCAGTATGGTACGCATTTCGGGCAAGCTGTCACCTTTACGCATGTTGCCGGCCACTTCTTTCATCCACAGCGGGTGCAGGTCTTGCTCTGTTTTTGGGCTTTTATCCAACAGGTTGCGTAACCATAGAATGGCATCCTGCTCGTTGTTGACAAAAATACTCATTTGTACAAAATTGGGCACTTCGGCTTTTTTGCGATCGTACTCCTGCACTTGCTCGTTGGTAAAAAACATGCCATCACGCTCAATGAAACGCTCCCGCAAGTCTTTTTGAAATGCAGCAGCATCAATGGGCACGGGCAAGCCACGTTGTACGTAAAAGGCGACCATGCGATCGAACAATATTTTGGGACTGCGCTCAACAATGGCGGTGGTGGAATTGTCTTTAACAAGATGCACCGGTAAATGTTGTAAATGCTCACCCACAAAATCCCAAACGGCAACCTCTGAATGTTGGTTTTGCTTAAAGCGTTGATCAAATTCTGAAGAGGGTTTGTAACAGGAAATAATTAGGTCTTGTTTTACTGCGGTTGCAGTAGTAACTGTTTTAAAACTACCCTGTTTTCTATCTAAACCCGCAACATTTGAAATTATAAATCCAGCATTTTGAAGTGTTGTCTGTATTCCATTCCAAACAGTTGCACTAGTATTGCTAAACTCAACCGTCATCCATTTGCCAGGTTTTAAAACTCTGAAATAAGTTCTAAAGCATTCTGACATAATATTTATATAATCATTAAAAGACTTGTTATGTCCGGTATTCTCAATAGCCTCTTTACTTATATTCTCAAATATATTCATCCATTCTTCTGTTAGAAAATTTAATTCAGAATAATAAATATTTGAACCAAAAGGAGGATCAGTAAATATATAATCAATTGAGTTATCAGAAAGATTAAAATAGTTACTAGTGGACTGAGTTGAAACCAAGTTTGTACGGGCTGACCAATTTTTAACCATTTCAGCCTTGTAAATATCCTTTGCTTTACTTTTTAACAGAGGAATCACCGCTCTCTCTATTTTTAATGATGGGATATATAATGTACCACTCAGACCTCCTGTACCGCGAAATCTAAATCTATTAGTTAGTGTTGCTCTTGCAATTGAGGCGGTCAGTATAGGTAGATGCTCAATAAAATGTGGAGATTCTTTTATTTTTGAATAAAATACAGATAATGTGTATAAATTTCTTTTAGAATAATAATGGTGACTATGAGTTATTCCCAATTTGTCATTTCGCCTAGCTTCTCTACCAATCATCATCCTATTTTTAGGAAATGTAAATTTATCTTCTTCTAAATTATTTATCCTATTAATAAGCTCTATGTCAGATTCATTTGGTTTTCTTTTGTATCTCTTTTTCCCAACTCTATATTCAATTAAAACAGGTACGGCAACAGCGGACTTTGTTACTTTATTTAATGCATTATCAAAATTACTTTCATACTTCCTTTCTAATTGACTTCTATTATGTAAGTGATTGCAATATGGACAATATATCTCTTTTGAATCAACCACTTTATTCTCATAATCTACCACTGCATCCCAAAATATTAAATCTTTTTGACAATTTTCACACAAGAAAACATCACTCCAAATTGTATTGTCAATAACTCCTTTTACATTATTATCATGCTCAACTTCATACATCCACTTGATTTCAGCTTCCGTTGAATTGATTATATTATTTAGTTCATTTCTGATTAAATGAGTCTTAGGTTTTTCTGAAAAAGTATTAGAAATGAGTGATGCTATTGGACTTAAATCTCCACATATTGAAAATCTTTTCCCTTCACCATATGGCGAAATTAACTTGTCTTGACGCTTTTCGACCAATGATGCTGCAACGCCAGTCATACCGGTCCCGGCAAATCCATCAAACACAATATCACCGGGCTGTGTGTAGTGCAAAATATATCTCATAATTGCAGGATGTGGCACTTTAGTATGGTAAGAATGCGCATTATAAATGGGATTGTTTTTCCCTTCGCTCACATCTGTTGCATAAGGTTCAGTTACTTCAAAATCAGGTTTCCGTTTGCCTTGTTTTTCCAGTTCTTTTTTTTCTTCCTCCCATTCGGTTATAAAATCGTTGAGCCAGGGGTTGGGGCAGGCGGTGTAATATGGCGGGTCGCTCAGGTTTAGTATGTCTTCGTCTTCGCCTATGGGGAAACCTTCCATTTTTTTAAGTTCGGGCAGTTTTTTGCGTAACTCTTCACGGAAATAGTTTCGGCGTTCTTCTTCGGAGGAAAAGGTTTTTCCAAGTACGGTAATGCTGGTTTTGGTTTCGTTATCTTCAAACATAGAATTTATTTTTTTGAGCGATTGGATTGCATTAAATCTTGTGGGGCTATTACAGGGATTAGCAGATTGTTTACACCGGCATTTTTGAGTCTTTCAAAAATCACACCACGGGCTGTGGAATAACAAATGCCAATGAGCGTAGCAATAAGCATTCCGCTAAAAATTGGCTGCTTATCATCATTTAATTCATAATGCTCAGAAAGCTGTTCAATGTGAAAATAAAAATCAAACTGAAAGTGAATCACTTCAATGCTTTTGTCGTTTTCAAAAGAAAACACAAATTCCATTTTTATCCGCTCATCTTTGAGCTTATGAAGCATTCTGTGCCCAAGTTGTAATTTGGGCTCCTTTGCTTTATTGTAAGCGGCAACATCAAGTTTTTGCTTAAGCACATCCAGTTTCAGCAAATGGATATGTTTTGCGTTTATGGGGGCTTGTTTTTTAGGCATGCTATATTGGCATTTCGACATTATTCATTGGCTCTGTGGCAATGTAATGTCCGGATTTTTGTTTGCATTTCTTTTTCTCTTTGTAATATGGTATCACAATGTATTGATATTCTTTCACCGGTTCACAATGGATGAGATCCATACCCAAAGCACATTCCAGTTTAATGATGCTTTTAAGGGTTAGATTATGCATCCCGGTCAACCATCTAGATACTTCCGAAGGCTTTTTATTCATGGCTTTTGCCAGATCCTGAGCTTTCCAGCCTTTAGCCTCCATAGCAAGCCTTACTTTTTCGGTGATTGCCAGGTTTTTTTCAATGAAACTATCAATTTCCGGATCACCATATTTTTCTAACCAGTTATCAATTATATTTTCTTTGGGGAATTTCATATCTCAAGTTTTAATTTAAAACCAGGTTCTACATCAATTAATTTACCACTTTCAATCCACGATATTTCTTTATCCCTAAACGCTTGATCAATTGCTTTTGTTAAAGCATTTGCAAGCTTAAAATGAGTTTTAACATTAGGGCAATCCTGTGCGTTTCTTGCTGTTTTAATATCACCACCGAATAAAAACACAACAGATTCACTTGCTCTCAAACAGTACAACCTTAAATTATTACTCACAATAACACCGTTTTCTTCATATACAGGCTCCCTTTTCTTTCCTTTTGGAGGCAGGGCAGATGTGTCGGCACCATACGCTTCATTTCTAAAAATCCGTGTCTGTGCTCCGTATTTCATACCGATTATTTGCATCCATTTAAGTATGTGATTAAGTTTTCTTTTGTTTCTACTTCTATGTTTAGCAATGAATTCTTCAAATAAACTTTTTTCATTCCCATCAATAGAAACTGAGTAATAAGCAACTTTATCATATCGCGACAAAGGTTTTATTTCTGCAAAGGTATTCACTTTTAAGTTAATTTACAAATTTAATTCACTTTTAAGTTAAATTATTTAAGGATTATTCTGATTTTATCCCTTTCTTTTCCTTTTGAAATCTCCTCAATATAGGCTCTAAATGCATCAATTGCTTCATCAGGAGAAAGTGGTTTATTAAATTTCACTTTCATGCCTTCATTGTTGATTTCCACTTTTTGCAAGCCTTTGTGCAAATCCATAATGGCATTTCGTATTCGTAAAGCATTTTCTTTGGCGAGTGAAATATTTCCCGCTTTAAAATCTGCCAATAATTTTTGTGTTTGATCGTCAAGCAAGTTGAGTTTTGCTTTAACCATAGGATCATCTAAGCTGTCTTTCAAACTTTTTGTCCATAGCTCTAAAAGCTCATTCAGTTCATTTTTAAGCTGTTTAACAGATTGAGTTGTTACACCGAGATAATTTACCGGGTTAAAATCCTGGTATGGCGCAGTGAGAATCAAATTTTTATTGACGTTTGCATCAGCCGGCTGCAGCATATTCATTTTATCAATCCACTGATTGTACTGTCCTGCAGAAAGAAAATCTGCATCTTTCAGCACATCGCATATTGCCTTTTCTTCAGAATCAAGCAATGCAATTTTTTGTGTATGTTCTTTTTCACTGATTCTGTATTTTAGATATAAATCAAGATACCAATCGGCATATTGGTTTTTTAATACCCCAAGCCGGGTTTGATAGGCTTTTGATTTTTTTTCATCCTCAGAATTAAGCACTGATGCTAAATTGTTGATTGCATCGCTAATATTTTTCTTTAGCTTTTCATCGGTAATGTACTGTTTGCATTGTTGCAAATAAGATATGTCCTCATTCAATTGATTCAATTCCGCCAGTTTATTTTCTAATTGCTCTACTTGTGTTTTAGCCGGCAAAATGCGATTCAAATCTTCAACTGAATACGGGAAGTTTTTAATTTTGGCTTCTGATGTATAATTCGCAAGCTTATCACAGAAACCTGAAAATGCAGTCATTTTCTGTCTGTAAGCTGATGCTTCATCAATACTGACAATTTCAATTCCTTTAAAAATATAACCACCCTGAATTTTGTTCAACAGCGTAACGCTTCGTTTAGCCCAATCATTGGCAGCAGCAACCAAATGTGTGTAGGTGTTTGGATCTTTTAGCTGATTACTTAAATCTCTGCCCAACATACCAATAAACATGGTTTTTAATGCAGCAAGGTTAAGCCCTTTGGGCTGTTTTATATGCGTGAAAGCGTAAAAATCTTCTTTTTGAATGCTTTTCAATTCACTCAGATTTGTAGAATTGATTGTTTTCCCTGAGTGGAGTGTAATTTCAATTTCTCCCAACGCCGCCAGGCAAGCCATGACAACAAATTCAAGTTCGGCTTCAATCTGGAAGTCCCTGGAAAGGTAAAGCTTATCACTTTTATCTACATATTCAATAATCTCATCACGGTTCAACACTTTTCCTTCGCCCTTGTCCCGTAGCATTTTTAGAAGGCTTTTAGCGTAAGGAGAGTTACTGTAATCAAGCTTTCCGGGAATCCAACAGCCTAAGCCCGACAATATACCTTCTGCATCACGGTTAGCCTGCTCGGGATTTGCAATTTTCATAAGTGCCTGCCGAATTAACCTGTCAAAATTATCCTTTGTAATAGGCGTATTTAACTGTGTGAATTTTGGATAATCGGGGCGTTCATTTTCAAACCATTCATCAAAAACGATGGAAGCTACAGATGAAAAAAGTTGTTCTTTGGATGCTCCTGTCCCCGGCAAGGGATAACCACTTAGTGGCAGCTCTTTGCCCTGATAATCAACTTTTGTAATTTGCACATATTCCTGATCGAAAAGTGCACTTGCTTTTTTATTTAATTCATCAATTTTTTGCCGGTAAACGGGCTTTTGCGAGCTATCTGCCCTTACCTCCAATGCCATTGCAGCACCATAATGTGAAACAATCTCTCTGAATTCATCTGATAAATCCTCAAAACTGAAATAGACCTCATCTTCTTCGTAATTCCGGTTCTTTTTACTATCATCAAAAAGCGGCATAAAATACATGTAAAAATGTTGTCGTGGATGTGTGGTTGATTTTTCATTTGGATTCCCAAAAAAGATGTATCCATTACGATAGGTTTTGTGCGATTTCCATTCAATACTATGTTCCCATATTTTAAAACCGGTGCGGTAAGTATCGTAATCAATGGGCAAATTCACTTCAAGAAACTTAAAGAAGTATTCATCTTTTTGAGAATCAGCCATGGTTACAGCGTAATCTTTAATTTTCTGATCGAAATTAACGCCGCCTTCAATACGTAAATGAAATTCTGCATTTTCTGTATCTTTATCAAAATACTGACCTGATGTTGCTGTAATAATTTGTTGGGCTGCTGAGTCAATGATGTCTATCAAGAAATTTCTGTCTGTGGCAAGTTTATCGGTCAGACAAAGGTCGTCAACTAAATTTTCTGTATTTGTTCCGTTTTGTTTTTGCAATTCGTGTTGCAGGATTTTAATGGCACAGGCGTTAACAATACGATTGGCAACCGGCTTTTTAGCTGACCTTACGCCCGTAAAATATGAATCAATTTTATCGTAGATTGTATTGCTGATTTCTTTCACTTTTCTAACATCCGGTATAGCCATTAAGTCCTGGCTCTTTTGTATGTCTTCCCAGTATCGATCATAGGTTAATAGCCCCGGATTATTGGCAGGGACTTCGCTTTCCAGCAATTCAGCAAATTGATTAGATAGCGTTTTCAGAATTTCCCGCTGGCTTTTACCAATGCGTATCTTCTCAAAATTTTCAAAATATGAAGGATGCACAGGGAAAAGATCAATATAATCCTGAGTTCTTCCGTGCATGTCCGTAAACAGATGCAAGAATGGGTCTAAATGGTTTTTAATTTTTCGTTTTTGATGTTCATCCTTTTTAAGCAATCTGTTTTTAACAATATAGGCAACATCTTCTTTCGTGATTATAATGTCTTTATACCGATCATTTACTTTTTGCAGCATATCCGCTGCAAATTGGAATTCCGGAGAATGATAAATCATTTCCTGCACTCCAAACATAAATTTAAACTTTGATTTATCGCAAGCTTGTCCCAGCGATTGCAGCACAGCCAAATCCTGATTTAATTTGTCAGCAGTACTGCGTCCTTTTAAATAAGCAAGCATTTCGTCAATAACAATCAAAAATCCTTTGTCGGGAAATTTCTCTTCAAATTCTGCCATCATGAGCAATATTTTCTCATAATAGGGTTTAGGGCCATGTCCGTCAAAAGTAAAGTTGATGCCTAAATTATTTAGGTAATTTTCAATTTGGTAAGTAATTACCTCCCATAAGCTTTCTGTATTTCCTAATTCAAAGCGCAAAACTTTAAATTTACCTGCAATAGCAGATAAATCTTTTTTTGGTTTCTCTTCATTCACTAAATCAATTAATTCAGCGTTTTCAGCAATTAATGAAACCAAAGACATTAGGTGAGATTTACCAGTACCATAATTACCAACCACTTGCAATCCAAATGATTCTCCTGCATGACTAAAATCAAGATTCCTGATCATTAGCGGGACAAGATGTTTTTTAAACGTATCTGAAAAAACAAAGGTTTTAACCAGTGATGCCTGGTAATCCACATCCTGTGTTTTGCTGAATTTCACAACTTCTGTTATTGGTTCAAAATTCAATAATTCTTTATATTTCATATTGTTATATGGCTTAAATGCTTGATGTTAATTTTGATTCCTTCTTCTTTACTTAAAAAATACAAATTATCAGTATCTGTTTCACCTTCCCACTGCATCATTAATACATTATTTTGCGAATAATTATCCAAAAAGCTGACAAAATTTAGTTTCAATTCTGGTTCAAATAAAATTCCAACATTTTGAATAAAAATAAGATTCCCGAAATTTTCATGATAAACAACAGCATCTTTTAACAATTGATCAATTTCAGATAGAAGCTTCATGGGTAGTTTTTTAAGATTATCAAGTCTTAAAAATGATTCGGAAAGAGATTTTCCAAGATTAAGCGGTAAAATATCCGGAATTGTATCTTTGCAAAACACAATTTTGTTTCTGGCCTGGGATTTAGCGTATTCCGATAATATTTTTATTTCTGCTTCGTTCATTTTGGTTTGTATTCAACAAGTCAAAGTTATAAATATTTGCAGGAAATAATAACGCATTTGTAAATGAAAATCGAATTAATCATTTTTGGTTTGCTCCTTCCGAAAATGTAAAAAAGCAGCCATAGCATTATTCACATCAATACAGCAC
>CAZGPW010000280.1:0-27878 GCA_964527535.1 uncultured Bacteroidales bacterium | reverse complement strand
GAAACAATCTGTTCAAACGAATCAGCCACGGTAAGCGGTGCTTCCGCTGATAATGGGGACATCCTCTGGACGCATGATGGCAATGGAAACATCACAGATAAAACCACCATGACCCCGACTTATACAGCAGTTTTAGCCGATGCAGGCAGTAGCGTAACCCTTACGATGACGGTCACCAGTAACAACGCCTGTAGTCCGCAAACAGCAACGGCCACTTACACGATAAATGTTAATCCGATGCCTGCCGTGATTCCCGGAAGTAACTCACCCGTATGCGCAGGGGATGATATAAACCTTACCGAAACGGGAGGAGACGCTAATTTTTGGTCATGGGAGGGGCCGGATGGTTTTTCTTCTCCAGATCAAAGCCCTGTCATCAGTAGTGCAACTACCGACGCTGATGGGACTTACACTGTAACGATTACCGACATCCACGGTTGTACAAACACTGAAGATATAGCAGTAACGGTATATTCATCTCCTGTAGCCATTGCCGGCAGCAATTCACCTGTTTGTGAAGGCGGTGATATTAACCTGACTGAATCTGGCGGAAATGCAACCTCGTGGTCATGGTCGGGACCAAATGGGTTTGTTTCAAGCAATCATAACCCAACTAACAGCGCTGTGACCCTTTCAGATGCAGGAACTTATTCCGTTACCATTACGGATGTGTCTGGTTGCACCAATAGTGATGACGTTGATGTCATTGTATATAAACAACCCTCTGCCGTGGCAGGCAGTAACTCCCCTGTGTGCGTAGGCGAGGATATCAATCTGACAGAAACCGGCGGCGATGGTGTTACATGGTCATGGTCAGGGCCAGATGGGTTTAATTCTACAGCGGAGGATACCACCATAATTGGAGCAACATCAGCAGCCGATGGCTTGTATTATGTTACCATAACAGACAGTAACGGTTGCTCTGTTGATGATGATACATATGTGACGGTAAACCCAACACCAGCGGTAAGTACAAGCAGCAATTCACCTGAATGTGCAGGAGAAAACATTAATTTGTCAGAAACCGGTGGCGATGCTGATTCATGGTTATGGTCAGGGCCGGATGGTTTTTCTTCTACAGATCAAAATCCGGTTATAACCGGAGCAACAACCGCTGCCAGTGGTACTTATACAGTAACAATAACAGATGCTAACGGATGCACAAACGCAAACAACCTAAACGTTACAGTGAATGCATTGCCTTCCACTCCTGTTGTTGATATAGATTGTTCCGGAGGCCCCGGAGATGGAATAATTACAGTAACATCCCCAACGGGCTCAGAATACTGGTATAACATAGGTGATGGGTTTCAACAAAATCCAGGTTTTGGATCTTTAGATAATGGTACTTATGTTGTAACTGTAGCAAATACCAATACCGGTTGTACCATAGAGGGAAATACAATAAACATGGATTGCGGATGCGCAGATCCCACATCCTTAACGCTAAGTTCAACATCAGGAAGTACATGCGGAACCAATCCGCACACAGTAAGTAGCAACACCTTTGGAGGAAGCGCCACGGAAGTGTATTTATCGCATGATGGCAATGGTTTGCTTGACGCTACAACCATTTCAGCTTCACCTTTTGATTTCACTTATACCCCCGATGCATCTGATGCAGGAACAAATGTCACCATAACAATAACCACAAATAATCCGTTGGGATCTCCATGCATTGTTTCTCAGGAAGATTACGTACTTACAATATTGAGCCTGCCTGAAGCACCCACGTTTGTATCCAGTGACATGAACGACTTTTGTGAAGACGATGCCGGGACAATGAACTTAAGTGCAACAGGCGGTTCGGGAGACGATTTACACTGGTACACCGGTTCATGTGGAGACACAGAAATCGGGACAGGCAACCCGCTTAACATAGCAACGCCAACATCAACCACCACATATTACGCCCGCTGGGAAAACAGTTGTGGTGAATCCACCTGTGAAAGTACTACGGTCACAGTTGTTGAACCACCCGTTGACCCCACGTCGGCCACATCAGACATCAACGATTTCTGTGCTGATGACAGCGGGAACATTGAGTTATCCATTACGGGCGGATCCGGAGAAACCGTACAATGGTTTTCAGGCAGTTGTGGCGGTTCTTCCGTTGGTAGCGGCAGTCCATTGATATTACCATCGCCGGAAGCCACTACCACTTACTATGCACGCTGGGAAAATGCTTGCGGGGAAAGTAACTGCGTCAGCCATACCGTTAATGTTATTCCACTCCCGGAAGCACCAGATGCAGCTCAAACGGATCAAAATAATATATGCGCTGATGATGCCGGACAAATTAATTTAAGTGTAACCGGCGGTGTAGGCGATGAAGTACACTGGTTTACAGGAACTTGCGGAGGCACGGAAGTTGGCACAGGTAATCCGTTGACTTTGGATTCACCGGAAACCACCACTGAATACTATGCACGCTGGGAAAACGCATGTGGCAGTTCTTCATGCGTCAGTACGACAGTAACGGTTCTGGATATACCGGAAGCCCCGGATTTTGTTTCATCTGACGATAATAATTTCTGTACAGGCGAATCCGGAACGGTTAACCTTTCTGCATCCGGAGGGACAGGAGATACATTGAGATGGTTTACAGGGAGCTGTGGTGGCACTGAAATTGGCACCGGCAGCCCGTTGAACATCAACATCCCTGCCACAACTACCACATATTACGCGCGCTGGGAAAGCAGTTGTGGTGAATCCACCTGTGAAAGTACCACAATCAACGTTATTGATGAACCTGAGGATCCTGTTTCTGCCGAAGCCGATACCACAACACTGTGTGCAGATGATGCAGGAAACATTACCTTGTCGCTCATAGGTGGCACAGGCAGTAATGTTCATTGGTATTCTGGTTCTTGTGGTGGTACTGCCGTGGGAACAGGCAATCCCATAAGCATCGAATCGCCTTCCACCACGACAACCTATTATGGACGATACGAAACCAGTTGTGGTATTTCAAATTGTGCTTCTGTTACGGTTAATGTCATTGATATTCCGGTTCCCCCCTCGGATGCTTCTGTCAACATCAACGATCTGTGTTCAGATGGAGGGAATACCATTGAATTATCGGTGCCCGATGGTTCGGGAGACGAATTACACTGGTACACTGAATCCTGCGGAGGCACCGAAGTAGGAACAGGCAATCCCCTGGAAATAGCTCAACCAACCACCACCACAACCTATTATGCCCGCTGGGAGAATGCATGCGGGCAATCCATTTGTCAGGATGTCACGGTAAATATCATACCTGCATCCGATGCCACGATCAATCCGGCAGGGCCATTCTGTGAATTTGATTCTCCTGTTGTAATAACGGCTGCCGAATCCGGTGGTACTTGGGATGGTAACGGTATTGAACCCTCCTCAGGTTTATTTGATCCTGAAGAAGCTGGTGTTGGCGACCATACAATTACCTACACCATTTCCGGCGCATGTGGAGATTCTGATCAGATAAGCGTTACGGTGTATGACAATTTTGATGCAACGATAACAAGCGATATGGAATATTGCAGCGATGATGATTCCATTACACTAGAGGCCAACACAAGCGGTGGCACATGGCAAGGCAATGGCGTATCATCAACCGGCGTATTTGATCCGGGGGAAGTAGGTACCGGCGATCACCAGATTATTTACAGTTACAGCGGGCCTTGCGGCGATGCAGATACTGTATATTTCACAGTACATCAGCGCGCAGACGCTACCATTTATGCTGTGGATACCTTGTTTGTTGATGGTGATCCCGTTATGCTCACTGTTGAAGAGCCAGGAGGAACCTGGTCAGGGACAGCCATTGATGAAGACCTTGGGAAATTTGATCCAGGCGCTGCCGGCACAGAAACCCATAAAGTATATTATACCATCGAACAAACCTGTGGTGATACAGACAGCACCAATATCACTGTCGTTGAGCCACCAATTGAGGATTTACTGATTCCGGATGTGCTCACTCCCAATGGTGATGGTTTAAATGATACATGGACAATCCGTGGGGTTGAAGCTTATTCCAATGTGGAAATCAGTATTTTCACACGCTGGGGTGATGAAGTTTTCTATTTCAGTGGAACCGGCGATGCCTATGCTGATCCCACCACACAATGGGACGGCACTTACAATGGGAAGGATCTCCCGTTGGGATCCTACGTATATGTTTTAATTTTAAACAATGATTTGGAATTTAAAGGAACAATGACTATTATTCGATAATCAAACAAAAACTATCTGATATGAAAAAACTAAGTTTAATTTTAATTTTCACAGCGTTTGCAGGCTATGTGTTTTCACAACAATTGCCGCTGTACAGCCAGTATATGTTCAACCGGATGTTGTTGAACCCTGCAGTAACAGGCAGCACCGAAGGCATTCCCATATCACTGACAGCCAGGCAACAATGGGTAGGTATAGAAAGGGCTCCATCCACACAAGTGCTGAGCGCCCATACCCTGCTTAGCAATGGCACCATGGGTGTTGGTGGCATGATTTTTTCTGACCGTTTTGGCACGGAAAACAGGATAGGGTTCCAGGGAAACTATGCTTATATTTTGCCTGTTTTCGATGATTCCAAACTCAGTTTTGGTTTATCATTCCAAATGTTCCAATATCAATTGGATTACACGGACATGGTTGCTCTCGATGAAAATGATCCCGCCATCACTGAATACAGCCGTGAAACAAGTTGGCTGCCTGAAAGTGATTTTGGAATTTACCTTTACAACGAAAAATATTTTGCAGGCTTATCTGCCAACCAGATGATTGAACTGCCTGTAAAAATTGGTGGGAAAGAAGTGGATCTAAATCGTTTAGCGCGACATTATCATTTAATGGGCGGGTACAAATTTGACCTTGAAAATGATTTTGAAATAGAGCCCTCCGCTCTGGTAAAAGGAACGTTTCAAACGCCTTTTCAATTTGATATCAATGTACGTGGGATTTACATGAAAGATTACTGGCTTGGGTTTTCATATCGTACAGACGGGAATGTTGTAGCTATGCTGGGTATGCGTTTTCAGGAATTTGATTTCGGACTGGCTATGGATTTTGCCACATCCGATATTCGCTCGTATCAGCAAGGTTCATTTGAATTGTTCCTGAGATACACACTGCAAAAAACAACAGGTAGTTACAAACGTTTAAACTAATAAACTACCTGTGTTGAGTGCCACTGGTCAATTCAAAAAATATTTGAACGATGGATTGATGAAATGAAATGTATCAGGGTGTTTGTCAAGACGGTCATAATGATTTTGTGTGATATGGTATAAAATATCATGAATATCTTCTTTTTCCAGAATATTATCCGGTACCCCACTGAGTAATTTTTTGAAATCTTCAAGCTCATTCGCACTCAAAACGATAGACAAATTGGTATCATGGATAGGCATCCGTATTTTACGCCGGTAAAAACTGTTTTGGTTTATTTTCTCGTAATAATCACCATCAATCTTTTTTGCAAATGATTTCAGCATTTTTAACTGTAAAATTGACAGCTTCCATGACAGGTTGCCAAATTCAATAATAATATCATTGTCTGGTATCCTGCGGATTACCTGTCCTTTATCAGTGCTGTATATTCTTGTGTTCATAATTGATATTCAATGTAAATACGTTGTCTTTATTAAAACAATAAATATGCCATTGTTGTTTACATGTTGTAAAAGGGATGTCGCTCAGCGATCTTATAAGTAAATTAATTAATTTGGAAGTATGGAAAAATACTATAATCAAGCCGCCAAAAAAATCAAAGAAGCAAAACATTGCGTTGTGTTTACCGGGGCAGGGATCTCAACAGAAAGCGGGATACCACCTTTTCGCGGAGAAAAGGGATTATGGAACAAATATGACCCCGAAGTGCTTGAATTATCTTATTTTAAGCACAACACACAGGCATCATGGGATGTCATAAAAAAGATATTTTACAATTATTTTGGAAAATCAACACCCAACCCTGCACATACGATATTGGCAAAGTGGGAACAGGAAGGCCTGGTAAAAACCGTTATCACCCAAAACATAGACAATCTGCATACAGAAGCAGGAAGCAAAAAGGTACTTGAATTTCATGGTACATCGGGGTCATTTGTGTGCATGGGATGTGGTAAGACTGTGCCCACATCAGAGATTGAACTTACAGAAAAAGCGCCTGTATGTGATGATTGCGGGCATTTGATGAAACCAAATTTTATCTTTTTTGGTGAGCGCATTCCGGAACCGGCGGGCTCGCAATCATTTTCTGAAGCAAAAAAAGCTGATGTGTGTATTGTCATTGGCTCTACCGGTGAAGTTATTCCCGCATCGTGGATACCTCGTGAAGCCAAAAGGCACGGCGCGTATATCATTGAGATTAATATCGGGACTACCACGTTTACAAGTCAAATTACCGATTTGTACATTGAGTCAAAAGCCTCCGAAGCTTTAACGGAAATTGACAAAAGGATATAGACTGATGAAAGACTCGGGGATGCAGTGCTACTGATTATTCAAATAGTCTTTCAGCTCTTTTTTTGAAGCATCGGCCTCAAATACGGACAACACCGTATCATAATTGTCCTGGTCTTTGGTGTATTTGTAAGCGTATTTGGCAACGTTCAGTCGTGAATTTTCGTATTCAAATGCTTTAATGATGCGGATAATCTGTTCGGTTGTAAAGCAATTTTTGCGTTTGATGATTTTCTTGGCTTCCGATAGGCGTTTACTTTCCATTTTTGTTTCCATCAACACGGCTATGATTTCATTCATTTCCCGGGTCGGGATTTTACATTCGACGGTAGTTTTGCTTGTATCCTGTTGTTGCAATGAATCTGGCAATGGGGTGATGATGTTTTCAATCATCTGTTGAATGTTCCGGACATAATTGATGGTGTCTTTTTCACCTTCCTCTTTAAGTTTAAAAGGCACAGGCCCTTGTTCTATCCCCAGTATTTTATTCATGTTATTTTTGTATTCTTTTGCCTTGATAAGTTGTTTCACATACACGAAATTATCTGCATCGTAAACATAATCATAGGTGCCGGCGAAAAGCTCATGCCTTAATTCATCATCCAGTATGGTAGTTGCCATTTTCATGATCTGTGCTGTGGAAAGGCAATTTGTTTCAGCGATATTTTGCGCGATGTTTTTTTTGTCTTCCATATTTTGGATGCTGGTGAGCGTGTCCATAATTTGTTGAAATTGTGCATCAGCTATAGGATCACCACAGTTGGTGTTCACGTTATCGTAAGTGGATACGTCGGGATAATTGATGTCTTTGGAAACGATGTAATTCTTCCTTGAGGCCTCGTAGCTTTTTGACACATTCAGGTTTTTTATTTTATCTGATTTTTGGTGAGAACTTGCAAGGTACCTTGATGTATAATTTCTTACGGCATCTGCAAAACGAAAGGCCGTGGATTTTTTGTCAAAAGCATCCAGTACTGTATAATAGTGGCGAGGGTTTACAGCGTGTTCAAAGGCTCTGAGTGCAAATTGATACCGTAGGTTGTCATGAGGTAACATCAAGGCCATTTCCTGTATTTGTCCGACGAAAAAATATTCTTTTTCAGCCACCTCCATGGCAAATTCCATTTTGCCTGCAGGGGTTTTAATCATTTGTAAATCTTCAAGGTAAGATTCAAATTTACTTTGGCTCATTACCTGGGGACTTGCGTTCTGAGCATGAAGAGCAGTAATGGAAAATAAAACAACAACAAGGTGAAAAACTAGTGGTTTCATTCGTAATATGCTTTAGTATGCCTTATTCTGTAACGGTCATTTGTTTCAGTTGCAATATAGCAAAAGAAAACGAACGTTTGGTGCAAAACAGGATAAGATATCAACATTGTTGATAACCATAGGTTGTTAAATCCATGGCTTGGTTATTAATTGCTTTTCAGCCACTTGTCAAGCCATGCTTTAAATTCCCTTTGCCACAATATGGCATTTTGTGGTTGCAGCACAAAGTGTGATTCTTCCGGGAAGACAAGTAATTTGGCAGGAACATCGTTTAAACGGGCTGCGTTAAAGGCCTGTAAACTTTCGGTGTAGGGGATGCGAAAATCATATTCGCCGGTGATCATCATAATGGGTGTATCCCACTTATCCACAAATTTGTGTGGCGATTGGGCATAGGTACGTTGCGCTACAAGCTTGTTTTTTTCCCAGTAAGCACCGCCAAAATCTTTGTTGACAAACCAATATTCTTCGGTGGCATTATACATGCTTTCAAGGTTAAACATCCCGCAATGGGAAATAAAAGCCGAGAAACGGTCCTTGTGATGTCCGGCGAGCCAATACACTGAAAAACCTCCATACGAAGCACCAACAGCACCAATGTTATCTTCATCAATGTATTCCCTGGTCTTAAAGGCATCCACGGCAGAAAAATAATCTTTCATGTTTTGCCCGGGATAATCACCTGAAATTTGTTCGTTCCATTCGGAACCAAATGTAGGTAATCCACGCCGGTTAGGTGCAATAATAACGTATCCGTTGGCAGCCATAATCTGGAAATTCCACCGGTAGGAAAAGAATTGAGAAACGGCGCTTTGAGGCCCGCCCTGGCAATACAATATGGCAGGATATTCTTTGGTTTCATCAAAGCCGGGAGGCAATATTTCCCAAACCAGCATCTGTTTACCATCTGTTGTTTCTATCCACTCTTTACGCACGTCGCCCATTTCAATCTTGTCATAAATATGTTTATTAACTTGTGTCAGTTGATTGGCATTGCCTTTGGTATCCAGTATGAAAAGTTCTTTTGCCATGTCCATGGCTGTTTTTTGAACAAGCAGGCTATTGTTCTGCAGTTCAAGACCGGAATAATTGTGGCGTCCTTCTGTCAGTTGGGTAATTAAACCGGAATCCGGTGAAATACAAAAAACCTGGTATGTGGCTTCTGTTCCGGATATAAAATATATCTTTTTGTCATCATCTGACCAGTTGATTGATGATACTGATTCATCGAATTTTTCCGTATGATTGGTCAGCGTGCCGGTTTCAAAATCGTACACCACCAAGCGGGCCCTGTCGGATTCATACCTGGGCTGTTTCATCTGCTCCCATGCAAGTTTGCTTCCATCGTTGGAAAAAACAGGGTGCAAATCATATCCTGGATTGGGAGCGCTTAGGTTGTCGGTATTTTCACTTTCGCAATCGTACAGATAGATATCTGAATTTGTGCTTACGCTGAATTCAACACCGTTCAATTTTTTGCAGACGTAAGCAAGTTTTTTGGCATCGGGGCTCCAGGCAATGTTGGAATAATCAAAATACGGGCTTAATGGAGCGTCAAAATCTTCACCATCCAAAATATCCTTGCCCTCTTCAACCAATTCATCATCAAAAGAAGCGACAAAAATATGCGACCGGGTTCCGTCATCCCAGTGATTCCAGTGTCTGTACATTAAATCTGAGGCAATATGTACGTTGGCTTCCGGCAGGTCAGGGTATTTGTCATCCGGCATGTCATTCATTTTGAAATCTTTGCAATACAACAATTTTTCACCATTTGGTGCCACAGAAAAATAATTGATGCCGCCCTCTATTTTGCTTCTGATTTCTTTATTGGTACCGTCAGCATCCATAACCCACAATTGTGTGCCGGAGGTATCGGCACTCAGGTAAGCAATGGATTTCCCGTTTTCTATCCATTGGGGGGTATGGCACGATTCTTCACCTGAGGTGAGTTGATCAGGATTTCCTCCTTCTGTGGAAATGGTGTAAATATGAGTCACGCCGGTATTTTTTTCCACCGAGAATTTTGTCGTTGTGAAAACAACTGTTTCTGCATCCGGGGAGAGGTGTGCACTGCCAATGCGGTTAAATTTCCACAACACTTCAGGTGTGAGTATGCCGTTTTCGATTTCTTCTTCCGTCAGGCTGTTGTCAATTTGGAAAGAGTCTTCACTGCTTTGCTGTTGCTGCTCTGAATCACATGCTAAGAAAAAAGCAAAAGACAGGGCAATGATTACGTTTAATGCATATTTCATAATCTATGTTTTATTAATCAGACATCTGTTTTTCAAAATCAATATTTTTGTTGCATCATTGTTTATCCAGCTCATTCAGGGCTTCTATCGCCAAGGGATAATTTTCCTTGTATTCCAGGGCTTTGTTGTAATCGGCACGAGCTTTTTGTGTTTTTCCCAACAATTCATAGGCATATCCCCGGTTATAATAAGCTTTGTAAGAAGCAGAATCAATTTCAAGGGCTTTCGTAAAATATTCAATGGCTTTATCGTAGCTGTTTTGGTACACCAGGGCAACATAACCTATGTTATAGTGTGCGCCGTAGTGTAAGCTGTCGATGTTGTTAATGATGTAATTGTAGTGATACAAAGCGCTGTCAGTTTGATTGTGTTGTTGAAAATAAAAACCTGCGTTGTAGTGCAGTTCAATGTTTTCCGGGGCTTTTCTCAATCCGGATTTGAAATATTCAACAGCCAGGGGGTCGTTTGCATCGGCGAGCATGCGTCCCAGCATTACATAAGCCGCGATGTGTTCTTCATCGTATTCAATGCATCGCTGAAACGCTTTAATGGCAAGATCGGTTTTTTCTGTTTCACTGTAAATCAATCCCTGAATAAAGTAAGTATCGGCGTCCTGAAGGTTGCGGTTTTTAATTTTCCTGATGTAGGAAAGTGCCTGATTGTAATCTTTCACGTAATAATAAATCTGGGCAAGCCTTAGCATGCTTTCCTTGTCATGGGGATACCGATTCAGACAGGCTTTGGCAATGTCTTTTGCTTTGCCGGATTGCCCCAGCAGCATGTGTTGATCAATCAAGTCGTAGTATGTGGATTTTGTAACAGAGTCAAGCTTCAGGGCAAGGTTTAGGTCATTAATGGCCTTTTCGGTTTCTCCTTTATCCATATACAATTCTGCACGTTTTCTGAAAAGATCGGCGTTTCTGGGCGTTGTTCTGATGGCTTCAGACAGTTGCTCAACGTTCATGCTGTCCAGAGCTATTTCACCTTTATTGTTTTGATTGTCCTTATTGTTTGCATTTTTGTCCTGATTGCAGGATAAAATCACCATAAGAATCAGGAAGAACACCGGAAGAAGAATGGTATTTCTGTTTATTGTCATAAGCTATGTTTACTGCCACCGTTGACTTATAAAGTCATGGACAAGTTACAATATTTATATATATGTTTAAAGATGCAAGGTCATCATCATTTTTTTTCTTTCAGTTTTTCACGGATTTTTTGTTCAAGCTCTTCGCACATTTCAGGGTTATCTTGCAGCAGTTGTTTTACCGCATCACGGCCTTGTCCCAGGCGGGTGTCTCCATAAGAAAACCAACTTCCGCTTTTTTTCAGAATATCGAAATCCACACCCAGGTCAATGATTTCCCCGATTTTGGAAATGCCTTTCCCGTACATAATATCAAATTCCGCTTTACGGAATGGTGGTGCAAGTTTATTTTTGACCACTTTCACTCTAGTCCGGTTCCCTGTAGCGTCATTAGTGTCTTTAAGCTGACCTGCGCGCCTGATATCCACACGGATGGTAGAATAAAATTTCAGTGCATTTCCACCGGTTGTGGTTTCCGGATTGCCAAACATCACACCGATTTTTTCTCTCAACTGATTAACGAAAATACAGGTGGTATGCGTTCTGTTTATGTTGGCTGTAAGTTTGCGCAATGCCTGTGACATTAACCGTGCCTGCAGTCCCATTTTGGAATCTCCCATTTCACCTTCAATTTCAGCTTTAGGTGTAAGTGCGGCAACTGAATCAATAACGATAACATCAATGGCTCCTGACCGGATGAGGTTATCAGCAATTTCAAGGGCTTGTTCACCGTTGTCAGGTTGTGAAATGAATAAATTATCAACATCCACCCCCAGGTTTTCTGCATAGAAACGGTCAAATGCATGTTCCGCATCCACAATGGCTGCAATTCCGCCATTTTTTTGTGCTTCGGCAATGGCATGAATGGCCAGTGTGGTTTTTCCTGATGATTCGGGGCCGTATATTTCAACAACCCTGCCACGGGGGTATCCGCCAATGCCGAGGGCATGATCAAGGGATATGGACCCTGAGGATATTACAGGAACATCTGCTACCACCTGGTCGCCCAGTTTCATAATTGACCCTTTGCCAAAATCTTTTTCAATTTTGCCGATAGCCAGTTGCATGGCTTTTTGCTTTTCTGTTTTCTGGTCTTGTTTCTTTTTATTGTCTGTCATAATCTTTAATTTATTTTGTCCAATAATTGATTTGTACGCTTTTTTGAATCCACTTTCCGGAAAATCTGCTTAATAATGCCATTTTCATCAATTACAAAAGTAGTTCTTTTTATGCCTTCACCTTTTTTTCGAACGTATTTTTTATGCCTGAAACGTCATAGGCTTTAATGATATTTTTGTCTTCATCCGCAATTAAACTAAAGGGGAATTTATTTTTTTTGCAAAACTTTCCTGTGATTTTACCGAATCGGCACTTATACCAGCAACCGCATACCCTTTTTTCAACCACAATTCATAATTATCCTGCATGTCACAAGCTTTAGCAGTGCATCCGGGGTTATTGTCTGTGGGATAAAAATACAAAATAAGTTTCGTATTTTAAAAATCTGACAGCGATATTTTAATGCCATTTTGATCAATTCCGGCAAAATCAGGTGCTTTATCTCCAGGCTGTAATTGTCTTGTTTTCATAATATCGTTTTCTTTGTATGCGTTAACATTTTATAGCTTTTGCTTATGAAAAAAAGGCCGTTTTTTTGTCTAATTTATATAAGCTTTTTTCTCCATTGAAAAAGTGTTATTTTTATAAAGATTCTTAAAGATAATAATTTCGAGTGAACTGGATGCACAAAATATCAATAATTTTCATTTTCTGCCTGATGTGGAGTTTGGGGATACAATCTGCTGTTTTTGCCCAGACCTCGGAGTTGACCGATGAGGAAGAAGAGCTATACGAACAGGCCGAAGAAAATATGGAAAAAGAAAATTATGAGAAAGCCCTTCGCCTATATTCACAGTTGTTAAGCCTGTACACCGATGATGTTGTGTTCAGATATAAGTACGCTGCCTGTTTGATCCATTTGAATCAGGATATCGAAAAAGCCATTGAATACCTGAACATAGCAAAAAGCCATGCAAAAACAGAAATCCCTCAAATATACTATTACCTGGGGAAGGCGTTTCATCAACGGTATAGGTTTGATCAGGCTATCAGGCATTATTTAAAGTTTAATCCTGATGATGTAAGACGAAGGGACAGGGATAAATTTCCGGTACAACGTCAGATACAAATGGCTAAAAACGGAAAAAAACTGATCAGGTATGCTTATATGCTTGATGTTGTTGACAAAAAAAACCTGAACAGAAGCAATTTTTACTATGCATACGATATTGATGGCATTGAAGGTGACTTTGTGAAAAAGCATCCTTCTCTGCAAACACGGTATGATAGTAAACATGAAGATAATCCCATTGCATTTATTTCCAATGCCAACGATAAATTGATGTTCAGCAGTTATGGGAAACGTGGAAATACCGGCAAAGACATCTATTTTGCAGACCGCCAGTCTGATGGTACATGGGGAGAGCCTTACAAACTGGAACACCCCATTAATACTAATGAAGATGATGCTTATCCGTTTTTACATCCCGACGGCAAACGTTTATTCTTCAGTTCAAAAGGACACAACAGCATGGGAGGATATGATTTGTTTGTTTCAACCTATAATGAAGCATCCGAAAGTTGGGGAGTCCCCAAAAATCTTGATTTCCCGATTAACAGCCCTTTGGATGATATTCTGTACATTGCAGATTCTGACATGGAATATGCTGTTTTTGCATCAAACAGGAATTCTGTTGGCGATCGGTTGCTTGTTTATACAATTAAAATCAAAAAGGAACCCGAAGAACGTGAAATCGAAAACATACAGGATCTCAGGAACATTTCAAAATTAGAACTCAGCCCGCTCGCAGACCAGATGGATATGAGGGATGAAACAACAACCGAAATGCAGGAAAAAGAAGATACAGAGGAAACCGGTAAAGGGACGGATGAGAAAGACCTTGCATCCAGTAAAAATTTAGCCGCTTATAAAGACCTTCGTGAAACTGTAGAATCTGATTTTAATACCATGGGCAGGATTTCTTCCGAAGGAGATAAAAAGCTCAACAGGTTTAAACATAGTGTCATTGAGGCCGAAAAATCCGGAGATACAAGATTTATGCTGGATGCCGCTGAAATTCATCATATGTTCAGGCAACAATTGAATAAGCTAAAATCCGATACAAAGGAACTGCATTCAAGTTATGAAGAATTGCCTGAACAACCGAGTCAAAACAAGTTTGAAACATTGATGAGCAAATTGCAAAGTATTCATGACAGTAATCAACGCATTATTGAGCAATACAAGAACATTGATATCCTGGCTGACCTTGAAGCTAAACTGGATAAACAGGTTGAAGAACTGGAATCCAAAAAAGAAAAACTGGCCCGTATCGAACGGCAAATGGAACATAATTTAGAGAAAGTAAGTGGCCAAAATGGAAGGGATGATGAAGAATTGCAGTCCTTGCAAAATGATTTGAAGAACCAATACACTGAACTAGCCTATGAAACCAGCCTTGACAGTTTGAAAATGCGCGACACAAAGCAGCAAATCAAACATGCCAGAGCCATGCTTGCAAACCTTGATTCACAACCCACCGATACAATTACACTGCCGGAAAGAAAAATAAGCGAGGTCTCATTTGATTTCCGGAAAGAACGCATTACAAACCTGTCGGATAAACGCAACCAAATACAAAGGGAGGTCAATAAAAAATACGCTATTGAGCCGTGGTATGAAAATGAGGAATTTGAAGAGTTGGTCGAGCAGCATTTATCACAGGCCAGGTTGATTAATGATCAGATACCCCAAAACATAATAAACAGGCAACCAAAGCTGGCTCAAAAGGTGAGCAGGCAACAAAACCTGGTTGATGATGCACAAAGAATACGAAATGAGATCAGCAGGGAAAACGATGAAAGCAAAATTCGTGATTTATATGAAGATTTAGAACAAAAGGTCAACGAACTGGAAAAAGTCAATCAGGAAGTTTCTGCATTTATGGAAGATGCAGAGAAAGAGGATGTTTATGCATCTGATGACACAAAAGACCGTGATAATACCGATATTTCAGACACCCGGGATACCCGCGATACAGACACAGAAAGAGACACAGATAGAGGTACGGAAACGGATACAGAAACAGAAGCATATGAAGAGGATATATCTGATATATATACGCCTGAAAAGATCAGTGCTTCAACGGAAAACATCAGGAAATCCTTGTCAGAACCTGAGGAAGCACCACCCGAATCAACAGATACTAAAATCAGGCATTATAAAAACAACGTGGAAGATAAAGGCAAGCGCGTTGTGGAAGTTCACCGGGGATATTATACACAATTAAAAACAGCTTTTA
Organism: uncultured Bacteroidales bacterium; assembly: GCA_964527535.1. Classification (GTDB taxonomy): domain Bacteria; phylum Bacteroidota; class Bacteroidia; order Bacteroidales; family ML635J-15; genus JAQIBY01. Next base: position 12,453 of record CAZGPW010000280.1, on the reverse strand, counting down.
ATACCTTGAAAGAAAAAGAGGAAATTGCTGGCCGGACAAGAACAATTCAAAAAGCCGAAAATTTAATGGAAGATGCCGAAGGCTTGCGCATTGCTGCCGATAATCAGAAAGATATTGCCCGAAGCATTGCGTTGTACGAAAAAGCGGAACAGAAAGCACTGGAGGCTAATCAATTGTTAAACGAAGCCTATCGGGATAATACAGGAAAAAAACTGACGGAATTTACCACCCCCGATTTACCTTCTGCTTCTGAATTCAACGCTTTTGAAAACAAGCAAATAGAAAAGTTGACTGAAGTGGAAAAGCCTGAAGAAAAGGTCAGAACGGTTGGTGGAGGTTATACGGTACAACTAAAGGAAGAAATTCTGGAAAAAACAGACAGCCTGGCCAGGGCTGACGAAACCATGGATGCCCGCTTGGCTTCAACACCCAATAAGCTGGAAAAAATACACCTTACCAGTGAGAAAGACATCATCAATTATACCATGGGTGAGTCGTTAAACAAACTCATTCACTCTGAATTAAAGACCATGAGCAAACGGATAAAAGACAACAGTAAAAAGTTGCAAACCCTGGCAGAGATGGGTAAAATTGATAGATACAACATTCCGGATACCACAACCGATGATTTTATTCCCCCTGAAAAACAAGACATTAGCCCTTCGTTAAGAAAACAGGAAATGGCTTTTTCAACGGATTTGTTTGTAGAAAAGATGGATATTCTCTCAAAACAGGAGGAGCTTTTGAATTCAGTCAGAAGAAACCCCAGGGAAACTCTGCCTCCCGAGTGGTATGATGTTCAGTCAAAACTGATTAATCGAAAGTATGACAGGCCTCCGGATCAGGAATTAACAGATGCATTAAGCGCATGGGAGTTGTCTGATGCGGATGATTTGTCTTACACACCGGAACAGAAAAAAAACATAGAGGAGATTAAATCTGAAAAGAAGGATTTAAAAGAGAGTATAAACAGCAGCGAACAGAAATTGAGAGAGATAAAAAACAAATCCTGGTCTGAAAGTAAAATACGAAAACAGGTAGCAAAGCTTAAACAATCGTTATACTCAGATCAAATGGCAATGCAGGAACTAACTTACAGGGAACAAAATCAAGTTTTGAATGCACAGAAAGACAGGAGAAAACCACCTTCTGCAAGCGTTGAAAAAGCTGCAGATCGAATTGTTGACAGCCTGCAATCCATTGCTGACAGGACACACAGGTTGATGAATATGAAAGACGATCTGCCCATGAAAGAACGCATAAACAACCTGACCTATGCCACCGGATTGCTTAAAGAAGTGAACAACTTACTGCATTTACGGAATGCATCCGGAGATGACGTAAAACAGAAGTTGGATAAACTTGTCAGGCATTACAGTGGTAAAAGACCAGAACTTCTTGCCGAAACAGTGGATGATACCTATTCTGAAACCGTTCACAACAGGTCAGAATCCCGCGATGACCAAACAGAAAGAGACACCGATATCCGGCGTGCGGATGATGTTCGGGAGGAAACAGAAAGCGATGTGGTCGAGGATACAAGAGAGGATATAAATGAAGATATAAGCGATGAAACAAGAGAGGATACAGAAGAAAGGATACAACGTGATCAGGATGCCAGGGCTGAAAGGGGAGAGCAAGATATAAGCGATACAAGGATTGATGAGTCACGCGAAAGGGATTTTTCCACCGAAGAAAGAACCGAATCGGGGGGAGAATTTTTCTACCGGATTCAAATCGCTGCTCTCGGAGAACCATTGCAGGGAAACCGTTATCGGGATTTAAGCCCAGTTGTCAATGAACAAGTTCAAAACAGGCCACTGTATCGCTATCTTGCCGGAAAATTCTACAACACAAGATCGTGGCAACAACCCTTATCGCTTGTCAGGCGCATAGGTTTTAACGATGCTTTTGTTGTTGGATACCTTGAGGGACGCAGGCTAAGTTTGTCACAGGCAAGGCAATACAGCCACCTTGAAACCAACAGGCCTCCTGAATTCAATTATCACGGCGATCGGGGTATGCTGGCCGAAAGTAATGTACAGGAAGATACCAGAGAATCGGAATATCAACCAGGGACTACACCCGGTGTAGATGTTAAAGCAAGGAGCATCAATGAAATCTCAGAATCGTTTTTTACCGTACAAGTCGGGGTGTTTAGCAAGGTGTTGGATCAGAATAATATACAAGGAATAACAACTGATTTTTATAACCGTACAAACAGGGGTAATTTCCGTTATTTCCATGGTAAATACGCAACACGTTCTGAAGCTGAAACACAGCGTGATAAGATACAAAACACCATTCCGGACGCATTTGTGACCTTGCATATTGGTGGACAACCCATGAGGTCGGGTGTTGCCAGAGCAAGCCGCGAAACAGCCGGAGAAGCTGCAGCAAGGCTTAATATTCCGGTTATAGAGGAACAAATGAGCGTTGCTACTGCTGATACAGCAAATGTAAGGCCTGAAATACGCATTCAAATCGGTGCTTTTGTTGGGAAAATGGACAATGACATTTTAAGAAGGTATAAAAATGAGTTTTCTCCTTATCGTATTGTGATCATGCGCAAAGGCAGATTACATTATTATCAGCTTGCCGGCTTCGAAAATTATGCCGTTGCAAAATATGCACTAAGAAGACTTGTCAAACCCCAGGTTCCTGATGCTTTTGTAACAGCATACAGAGGGAGCGTGAAAATTCCTGTCCGTCGCGCTATGTTAATAATGAAAAATGATTAATTTTGTTGAGATGGTAAAAAAGTCCCGTGAAAATATCAAGTCATCAAAAGCAGGTAATTCTAAACCTGATGAAAACAGGTCAATGGTATTGTACAATGATGATGTCAACAGTTTTGACTACGTCATAGACAAGCTTGTTGAGGTTTGTAATCACGACATTACCCAGGCTGAACAATGTGCGTACATTACACATTTCAAAGGACAATGTGATATCAAAACAGGCAAATTTGATAATCTGAAGCCGATGAAAGATGCCTTGGCTGAACGTGGTTTGACTGTAATCATTAAATAGTGCTCGCCAACTGAGTCAGGTATCTAAACTAAAATATTAATAATTATGGGCATTGGAGCTGTTATATTTTTGATATTGTTAGGCCTTGTACTTATCTGGCTTGAACTGCTTGTTATCCCGGGAACCACGATAGCCGGGATCGGAGGCATTTTGCTGGTTGGTGCCGGTGTTTACATTGCTTTTGATTCGGTTGGTACTGCAGCCGGCTTGTGGTCACTGGGGGGTGCTTTGGTACTTTTAATTGTTTCAATTGTGTTTTTTCTGAAATCAAACACATGGAAAAAATTATCGCTCAACGATGCTGTACAATCAAAAGTTGAATATTATAAAGAAGACAGCATTAAAACCGGAGATACTGCCACTGCTGTTTCCCGGCTCAGCCCTTCAGGGACAGTTCGTGTTAATGATATAACCGTTGAGGCTGAGTCTTTGGACGGGATGATAGATCCCGGGACCAAACTCAAAGTGATTGAAGTAAGAAAAAATAGAATTATTGTAAGAACCTTTAAAAAATAAACATTATGGGAACATTAGGTTATGTATTGATTATCGGAGGTGCCATTGTATTTTTATGGCTGTTTTTATATTTTATCCCGCTGGGATTGTGGTTCCAGGCACTGGTCTCAGGGGTGAGAATATCGCTGTTGCAGTTGATCTTTATGCGTTGGAGAAAAGTGCCGCCGGCCGTTATTGTCAGGGCAATGATCGAAGCCTCAAAAGCCGGAATAAACATTGGCAGAAATGATCTTGAAGCTCACTACCTCGCAGGAGGCCGTGTTGAGAAAGTTGTGCATTCACTTGTTTCGGCATCAAAAGCCAATATTGATTTGCCTTTCAATATGGCTACAGCCATTGACCTGGCAGGGCGTGATGTGTTTGAAGCGGTGCAGATGTCTGTTAACCCGCGTGTGATCAATACACCACCGGTAGCTGCAGTTGCTCTGGATGGAATCCAGGTGATTGCCAAAGCCCGTGTTACTGTGCGTGCCAACATCAAACAACTGGTTGGTGGTGCCGGTGAAGAAACTGTTCTTGCACGTGTGGGCGAAGGGATTGTGTCTTCTATAGGTTCATCAGAAAATCACAAAGCCGTGCTCGAAAACCCGGATAATATCTCAAGAGTGGTGCTCAAAAAAGGCCTTGATGCCGGTACTGCTTTTGAAATTCTGTCCATTGATATTGCTGATATTGATATCGGAAAAAATATTGGTGCCGGATTGCAAATTGATCAGGCCGAAGCCGATTTGAAAGTTGCCCAGGCAAAAGCGGAGGAACGCCGTGCCATGGGTTATGCCAAAGAGCAGGAAATGAAAGCCCTTACCCAGGAAATGAAAGCTCACGTTGTTGAGGCTGAGGCCGAAATACCAAAAGCCATGGCTGAAGCATTCAGAAGTGGAAACTTAGGGATTATGGATTACTATAAAATGAAAAATATCCAGGCCGATACCAGCATGCGGGATTCGATTTCAAGTGGGGATGACAAATCTCACAATACAGACAAGGACAACGATTAATCAAAGAATATGTATGGCTACACAACAGGGGAGATGCACATGTGTATCTCCCCTGTTGTTTTACTGAGGCTTTGCAGCTTGTAAATTGGTAAGGTTCGGAACTACCATCTCCCCCGCGTGAGGGATAGAGGCGGTACCCTGCAGGCCGCCATCCGGCGGACGAAGCGTATAAGCGGATAGCCCGACCCCGGAGGAACGGAGGGGGCACGCCCATATAGAAATACCATACCATCTTGCTATTGTGGTATTTCCCGGTATTTTATCTCAACATTAATAACCCCATCGCAGGTAAGCAGACCCCCAGGCAAAACCGGCTCCAAAAGTAGCAATGATCAGCTTATCGCCTTTTTTGATTTTATCTTCCCATTCCAGCAACAACAAGGGTATTGTGGCCGAAGTAGTGTTGCCGTATTTTTGAATGTTGATCATCACAATGTCTTTGCTGATGCCCATGCGTTTTGCGGTAGCTTCAATGATACGCATGTTTGCCTGGTGTGGTACAAACCAATCCAATTTATCTGGAGCGATGTTGTGTTTTTTCATCATATCTACAGAGACATCGGCCATTTTGGAAACGGCTGCTTTAAACACCTGCTGGCCTTCCTGGTAAATAAAATGTTCACGGTTGAGGACGGTTTGGAAACTGGCTGGTTTTTGGGATCCGCCGGCTACCTGGTGTAAGTGTTTGCGTCCCGAGCCATCTACCTGCATAAAGGTATCTATCAGGCCATAATTCTTGTCTTCGGTAGGTTCAAGCAAAACCGCTCCTGCACCATCACCAAAAATAGGGCATGTAGCGCGATCGGTATAATCTGTGATGGATGACATTTTATCGGCACCAACCACCACCACTTTTTTATGCGTTCCTGATTCAACATATTTGGAGGCTGCATTCAGAGCGTATAAAAAACTGGAACATCCTGCATTTAAATCAAAGCCAAAAGCGTTTTTGATGCCTGTTTTATCAGAGATAATGTTTGCTGTGGCAGGAAATTGCATGTCAGGGGTTACGATACCGCAGATCAGCATATCAATTTCGGAAGGGTCGGTATTGGTTTTTTCGAGCAGTTGTTTCACAGCCCGTTCGCCCATATACGATGTTCCTTCGTTTTCTTCTTTTAAAATGTGGCGTTCTTTTATGCCAATGCGTGTGTTGATCCATTCATCAGAAGTTTCTACCTTCTGTGCCAGTTCCTGGTTGGTCATCACATAGTCAGGCACATATCCTCCTACGCCTGTAATGACAGCATTGTATTGTTTTTCAGTCATAATCATAGAAAGCTTTAATGTGTGAAGATAATTGTCCTTTTATTATTTCTTTGGTTTTCAGGATCATGTTGGTAATGCTTTTTTCATTGCTGATGCCATGGCCGATAACAACGTTTCCATTGATTCCCAGTATGGGGGTGCCACCGTAGTTTTCAAAATTCAGGCGGTTAAAATAGTCGTCATCAATGCCACGGTTTTTTACTAAATCGTAAAAAGCCTCAATTTGTTTTAGTACGATATTCCCTGTAAAACCATCGGTAACAATAACATCTACCAGATCATGATCAAAAAGTTGGTTACCTTCGATGTTTCCGATGAAATTAAAATCAGGGCTTTCGTTCATGAGTTCATAAGCTGATTTGCTCACGAGGTTTCCTTTACCGGGTTCTTTACCTATATTGAGCAACCCGACTTTGGGATTATCAACCTGGTTTACATGGCGGAAATACAGGCTTCCCAGTTGCCCGTATTGATATAAGACATCCGGTTTGCTGTCGGGATTAAGCCCCACATCCAGGATGAGGTTGCTTTTTCCGTTAAGGGTAGGATAGCATGCTGCAATGACCGGTCTTAGAACGCCAGGGATAGGTCTGATGTTTTGCATGGCTCCGACGAACATGGCTCCTGTATTGCCTGCACTGGCAAAACCATCAATTTCCCCTTTTGCCAGACTCCGAAACCCTACCACCATGCTGGCTTTTACTTTTTTTATAAAAGCCCTTGACGGGTAATCCTGCATGTGAATAATATCCGGGGCGTGAATGATCGAAAAACCATCAGGATCGGCCTTTTCTTTGTGCAACAGATCCAGTATGGTTTGCTCGTGACCAAACAAAACCAATTGATCATCAGCTACAAGGTGTTGGCGGGCTATAATTGCTCCTTTAACACAAGCATCCGGAGCAAAATCACCACCCATTATGTCAAGACCGATCTTCATTCAGACCGCTAATTTACTTCTATCTCTTTGTCAATTACCAGTTGCCCGCGGTAGTGTCCGCATTCAGGGCATACGTGATGCGACCTGATGGTAGCACCACAGTTTTGACAAGTTGACATGGTCGGAGCTTTTGCTTTATAATGTGTTCTGCGCTTGTCCCTTCTTGTTTTTGATTGTTTTCGTTTAGGATGTGCCATTTTTTCTTTTGTTTTTATTTAATAATTCGATTAAATCTTCTTTCCAGGCTTCATTACCGGGGGTATCTGGTTCATCCCCGGATTCAGTGGATGGCGATGGTTGAGATTCGCCGTCAATGTATTTAGTGACTTCAGGATTGCATGTTGAATTTCCGTTTTCATCCAATGGATGCACGCGCTTAATGGGCAAACTCAATAGTATCATTTCAAAAATAAAATAAGCCAGATCAATGGATTGGCTGTCCTTGTCAAGGGTTACATAATCTGCATTGAGGTTAAAATTTGTTTCATCGGTGAGCAGCACCAAAAGATCTTCATTCAAAGCAAAATAATGCGTAAAATAATCCAGGCAACGGTCACACTGGATTTCAGCCTGTCCTTTTGTATGGATGCTGAATTTCAGCTGATTTGATTGCTTATTGAGTTCGACATCAACGCTTAGATCAGGTTTGTATATATCGTCGTTTTCAAACCGGTCAAACAAACTTTTCCCGGCCTGAAAATGAAATGTATGTTGTCCATTTTCAAGTGATACCAATGGTATATGATATGTTTCTTCATGTTTACTCATACCGGTAAAAAATTGACTGCAAACATAATAAATTCATTTCACATATGTAAAAATGTGCCTGCAAAATTATAAAATTCATGCCTTCAGTGGTTGAAAAATCAGCGTTTGTTGTTTTTCTTCAACACGATGCGAATGGTGGTACCGCTTTTGGGGTCTGAATGTTTTACGAATATTTTCCCTTTATGATAGCTTTCAATGATCCGTTTTGACAGGGACAAACCAAGCCCCCATCCTCGATCTTTTGTTGTATATCCAGGGTTGAAAATTGTTTTTTGTTTTGATTTGGGGATGCTTTTACCGTGATCAGAAACATCGATATAAACGTGATTTTCTGTATCTGTAACCTTGATTTTAACTGTTCCTTCCCCGCCCATTGCGTCGATGGCATTTTTGCACAGGTTTTCGATTACCCATTCAAACAGATTTTTATTCAACCGCACCTGAAGCCCTGAATTGGCATCAAAGTGCATGTGGAAATGTATCCTTTTGGATGCACGGCTTTGCAGGTACTCCACTGAGTCAGTAATGGACTCTTTCAGGTTAACCGGTGTTAATAAGGGTTGTGAACCAATTTTTGAAAACCGTTCGGCAACTTTTTCCAGGCGCTTCACATCTTTTTCCATTTCTTGTAATGTGGGATTGTCTGGATGTTCGAGTTTCAGCACTTCAACCCATCCCATTAACGAGCTTATGGGTGTGCCGAGTTGATGAGCAGTTTCCCTTGACATCCCCAGCCACACGTGGTTTTGTTCCGATTTCCGGGATATGCTGAAGGCAAAATAAGAAACAATGATAAACAAGCTGATGATGGCCAATTGAACAAAAGGGTAATAATACAACTGGGTAAGCAGTGTTGAGTCTTTGTAATAGATGAAATTCTTTTTCCCGTTTAATAGTTCGATGACAATGGGCTCCTGCTTGCGTTCCATGTCTTTTAGCATGGTTTTCCTGACGCGGGGATTTGCCATTTTCGCTGAATCCAGGTTACGGTACGAAATGATGCTGTCGTTTTTATCAACAAGCATCACCGGGATGGTTTTGTTGCTGAGCAGTACCTGAAAAATGAATGAAATGTCCTGATTGGGGTTGGCTTTTTGGATTTCTTTGTTGGCTTGTGCCCATAGCTCTACCCGTTTTCGCTCTTCCTGCGCAAGCTTTTCCATCAGGGTGTTGGTGTAAAATAGAGAACCTGCCCCGATGAGTACCGCTACAAATAACAACAACAGTTTCCAGCGTTTTTTCCTATTGTAAATGTTCTTTGCCATGTAGTATCAACGTAAATTTGTCTGAATTATTTGGTCTGTATCAATGCATCAATATTTGTTGAACTGACAGCCGGATAAATTGCTGTTGTAAACATATAGAAACTAATCAGTGCTCGCCCCGGAAAAATAGGGAAACTTCAAAATTGATAACTAAATTTTTTCTATGCAAATATAGCACTTATGAAGTTCAAAAACTTGTACGGCGTAGCTCAGCGAAGACGAAGTGAATGTAACTTGTTGGTATGAAATGGTAATGGATTTCTGATCCGGCAAATGTTAAATTTCCCTGAACATTATTATCTTATCCATGTTGTATATACGTGGCAGCATTTTGGCTGTTGCCTGTTTCCCACCGACAGCAATGGCAGATAATGCATGATTGGTATATGCGAGGTTGTGTAATAACATGACCATCTGAAAATTATGAAAAACAAACGCTATGGATAAAACGGATTTTTCAGGTTTAAAGGCAATGTATGTTAACTGTACATTGAAAAAATCACCAGACACAAGCCATACCCAGAGGCTGATGGATGTTTCAAAAAACATTATGGAAAAAGAGGGCGTTGAGGTGGATCAGCTCAGGCTGGTAGATTACGACATCGCTCCGGGGGTTTACCCTGACATGACAAAACATGGATGGGAAAAAGATGCGTGGCCGGCATTGTTTGAGAAAATTTTTGATGCTGACATCTTAATCATCGGGACGCCCATTTGGTTGGGTGAAAAATCTTCGGCAGCACAAAAGTTGATCGAAAGGCTGTACGGGATGAGCGGCATACAAAACAACAAAGGGCAGTACCTGTATTACGGAAAAGTTGGTGGATGCATCATTACCGGCAATGAGGACGGGATAAAACACTGCGCAATGGGCATTTTGTATGCGCTTCAACACCTGGGGTATTCTATCCCCCCACAGGCTGACGCCGGATGGATAGGCGAAGTAGGCCCTGGCCCCAGTTACCTGGATAAAGAATCCGGCGCATCAAAAAACGACTTTACCAACAGAAACACCACATTTATGACATATAACCTTATGCACCTGGCTATGTTATTAAAAGAAAACAATGGCTATCCCGCTTACGGGAATTCCAGAAATGACTGGGACAAAGGTTCGCGCTGGAATTTTGAAAACCCGGAATACAGATAACCTAAAATAAAATCAATTATTCACGGCATCCTGTGCTGAAAACAAAAGAACAACATGCCTTATAAGGAAATATCAACAAAAGAGCTAAAGGACGCAATATCGTGCAAAGACTGTAAAATAATAGATGTAAGGCCGTCAGATGCCTATAATGGCTGGCGGTTGATGAATGAAAAACGGGGCGGACACATAAGAGGTGCCAAAACCTTACCCCTGAAATGGACCAAATACATGGACTGGATAGAGATAGTGCGATCGAAGTCCATAAATCCCGGCCATAAAATTATTTTGTACGGATACCACAAGGCAGATTGTATGGAGGTGGCTGAATGTTTTCATAAAGCCGGTTATCAACGCATTTACATATATCCGCATTTTCTGTCTCAGTGGGTGGAAGACACAAACCTGCCCCTTGATAAGCTTACCAATTACCGCCACCTTGTGTCTCCTTCATGGGTGAAAGCCATTATCAACGGACAACATCCGCCGGAGTACGATGGGAACAAAACAGTTATTGTTCATACGCATTACAGACACCGGGAAGCTTACCTCTCAGGGCATATTCCCGGCGCAATTGATATGGACACCCTTGCTTTGGAATCTTCAGAAACATGGAATCGAAGATCGCCGGCGGAATTGAAAGCAACCCTTGAAGCACATGGAATCACTTCCGGTACCACAGTTGTTGTGTACGGTAAATTTATGTTTCCCGATAACAAGGACGAATTTCCGGGAAGCGCAGCAGGGCACCTTGGCGCCATTCGAAGCGCAGTGATTATGATGTATGCAGGCGTTAAAGATGTACGTGTATTGAATGGCGGATTTCAGTCATGGCAGGATGCCGGTTATGACATCAGCACAAAGGATGTCCCCAAAAAACCAGTGGATGACTTTAACGGAAAGATTCCGGCTAAGCCCGAAATATTTGTGGACATTGATAAAGCAAAAGAAATGATCAACAGTGAAGATGCAGATATTATCTCGGTCAGAAGTTGGGAAGAATATACCGGTAAACTTAGCGGATACAATTACATTAAGAAGAAAGGCCGGATACCCGGTTCAGTATTTGGCAATTGCGGTTCAGATGCCTATCACATGGAAAACTACAGGAACGTTGACCTTACCGTGCGTGAGCCTCAGGAAACAGAAGCCATTTGGAAAGAAGCGGGCGTGACCCCGGATAAACATTTGGCGTTTTATTGTGGAACTGGATGGCGCGGCAGCGAAGCTTTTTATAACGCATGGCTGATGGGATGGCCCAATGTATCTGTGTTTGATGGTGGCTGGTTTGAATGGAGCAACGATCCAAACAATCCGTATGAAGTTGGAATACCACAAAACAGTTGATAGATATGAACGTAATAAAACAAGAAAATACCCCAACGATCAAAGGGGTTGACATTGTAGATTTTTCACCTGATCAAAGCGCTGAAAAAGTAAAATCTGAAATAATCAGCGGGCTTATTGCAACACGCAAGCATATTTCATCAAGTTTTTTCTACGATAAAATTGGTTCTGAATTGTTTGAAGAGATAACCATGCTGGAGGCATATTATCCGTCAAAGGCTGAAAACTGGTTGATCGTTTGGGTATTGACCTTAAAGGCCTGAACATTATCGAATTGGGAAGTGGCGATGCATCCAAAATAAGTTTATTGTTTGAGCAAATACCCCGTAATGTCCTTGAAACGATAACCTATTTCCCCGTGGACATCAGTAAATCAGCAATTGAAAAATCCACACAAGACATCAGCAACCGGTTTTATTTAAACAGTATAACCGGCGTGGTAGCAGATTTTAACCATCAGATACCATCCATCCCCGGCAAAGGGGAAAAGTTGTATTGTTTTTTCGGCAGCACCATTGGTAACCTGAGCCCGGATGCGCAAAAAGAATTTTTGTCACAACTCAGTAAATCTATGCAATCAGGGAATGCTCTTTTGCTTGGCGTTGATCTGATAAAAGACATTTCAACATTGGAAGCTGCATACAACGATAAAGATGGAGTTACAGAAGCTTTTAATAAAAACATTTTGTGTGTGGTGAACTCCATCATTAATTCAAATTTAAGAAAAGGGGATTTTGATCACCTGTGTTTTTACAACACCAGGGAAAACAGGATTGAAATGCACCTTAAAGCCAGAAAGGACGTCTGTTGTCAGGCAACAGGCAAGCAGGAGATTGTCATCAGAAAAGGAGAAACCATTCACACTGAAAACTCCTATAAATTCAACCATGAAAAATTAGAGCAACTGGGGAGCTGTGCAGGGTTGACCATTGGCAAGGTTTTTACAGACAGCAAGCGTTTATTCAGCCTGGCGCTTTACCGGAAACCATAATTTTTATGGTTAAGCGATAAGCATTGGTATGTTATTCCGGCAAATCTATTATCAAGATGCGTTCACTTCGGCTGCGCCATTAGTTTAGCAAAATGATTATTTTTAATATTTTAGAGTGCTAATTCTGAAGAACCAGAGAAAGAAAGGTGAACTAGTTCGGCTCCTAAGCTTTAAGGCTT
>CAZGPW010000279.1:0-9298 GCA_964527535.1 uncultured Bacteroidales bacterium | reverse complement strand
CAACAACAAATTGAAAGCCGCTCCAAATATCATGATGTCTTCATCTTTTGCGTTCAGGTCAGCTTTTGCCATACCCAATGCGTCATACCACTGCTTCTCTTCCAGCAAATTGGCTTCAATCACTTGGTTTTTGAGTCTGTTTGTATTGTTTGCGTCCGGATTAAAATGCAGATAGACCAGCTGATGGGCATAATCATCGTATTGCATATTAAACAGATCAGACATGGCAGCATGAACAAACTCTGATGACGGATATTGAAGAGGCATGCCAATTACCGATTTTCCAATGCGAATCCATTCTGCTACAAACGCCAGCTCAACCAGCGGTTTTCCGGACCCACCTTTTCCACTAATGATGGTGGATGAGGGGTATGAGTAACCATCAGGGAACAGGTTTTTGAACCATTTCGCATCCAGATGTAACTTTTCCATGGCACAAATCTAATTTAGATTAATTAAAAACAAAGCTAATAAAAAATAGTTTATTTTCAAAAATATTTACAAAGAACCTGGGGTTTTGAATACGATTCGGGGTTTATAAGTTGAAACATAACCTGAATGGTCAAAATATTTGTAGTAAAACAAAAATTATTATTATCTTGCGTAAAAAACATATATTATGAAAGCTTATGTGAATATAATTGTTTTTTGTGTGTTTCTGTCTTTATCTCCTGCCTTGCATGCGCAAAATCAGATATTAGAAAACCATAAAAAACAAAGAATCGGCCATTGCCAGGGAGTTACAGCGTATCCTGGCGTAATAAATTATGTACAACCTGATGGCAGCGAACTTGATTTGTACTATTTTGGTGATGCTGTGGTACACTGGACTCAAACTACGGATGGTTATACCGTTTTAAAAAAGCCAGACGGATGGGCGTGTTATGCAATAAAAAATCAGGAAGGAGCATTGGTTTGTTCTAATCACCATGCTCATAACACGGATCAACGAGGACAAAAAGAATTGGTGTTTTTAAAACACATCAAAAAGAATTTGCGATTTTCCCGTGAACAACTCATGCGTATAAAATCAGAACATCCGTTAAGTGCAAAGAAAATATCCCGGATGCCCGGAAGTTTGCCCTCTACAGGCACCCAAACCATACCTGTTATTCTTGTCAATTATTCTGATGCAAGCAATGTGTTTAGTTCAGCTCAAATCACCCAACCTTTCCTGCAAAGCAATTACGGGGGTAAAGGTTGTATTCAGGAGTATTTCAATGAAGTAAGTTTTGGACAACTTAACCTGCAATTTTCATTCAGCAATTGGCTTACCTTGCCTCAAACGCATGATCATTACGGCCTTGATGCGAACTATGGGCAATTTGCATGGGATGCCATCAATGCTGCAGATGCAACGGTTGACTTTTCGCAATACGACAATGACGGAGATGGCATTGTTGAGGCCGTTTCTATCATACACCAGGGGGCCGGTGAGGAAGCCAGCTATGATACCACGGATATCTGGTCACATATGTGGACATTGGAAGAAGCCGGTTATTCTCAGGCACAGCGTATGTTTGACGGTGTAGAGGTCAATGCTTATATTGTGCAGCCCGAGGATGATGCCACGGGAAACCTCAATCAGATAGGCATCATGTGCCATGAAATAGGCCATTTACTTGGCGCACCGGATTTTTATGATACCGATTATACAAATCCTGATTATCGTGGAACGGGGTTTTGGGACCTTCAGGGTGATGGTTCCTGGAATGGTACGCCAATGGGCTCCCGGCCTGCTCACCCAAATTTGTTTACAAAAATTTACTATTATAATTGGCTCGAGGCTGAGGAATTGAATAGTCCGGTAACGGTTAATATGCTGCCAACCATGCAGGAACAACAAGCCTATTATTATACAACAACCACCAGCAACGAATATTTCTTAATTGAAAACAAAGTGTATAATGGATTTGATACAGATATTCCGGGAGAGGGATTGTTGATATATCATGTGGACCAGGATTACATTGACAGCCATTTTGACAGCAACGATATCAATGCAACAAGCCACCTTGGCCTTAAAATCATAGATGCAGGCAACAACGGAAACATTGATGATGACGATTGTCCTTTCCCCGGCACCAGTAACATTCAGGCTTTTACAGATGCAAGTACGCCTTCATCCTTGTCTTGGGCAGGAAACCCAACTAATAAGCCGGTAACAAGTATTACGGGTAATTACACTATGGTATCTTTTGATTTTATGGGAGGAAGCGGTTGTGTGCCTCCGCCATTGCAATGTGACAGCCTTGATGCTACAAACATTACAGATAACAGCATAAGTTTGCAATGGGTACGGGGGCTAGGCGAAAAAGTGCTTGTGCTGGCCAGGGAAAGCAGTTAGATCAATTCAGAACCACAGGGCAACACGCCTTATATAGCAGATCCGGAATTTGGTTTAGGCGAAGGCCCGGATGTGGAAACCTTTGCTGTTTTCTACGATGATGATGATCACTGTACCATTACCGGGTTAAATCCGGGAACAAGCTATTATTTTTCTTTACATGAGGCGTATATGACGAACGATTGTTACCGCCTGCCCGGATTGAAAGGCAACTTTATGACCACCGGAACATCAGACATATCAGGGAAAACACATAGTGAAGACCTTGATGTTATAAACGATGGCAACACACAAACCCTGAGGCTTCAGTATGATGAAAGTCTAAAAGGAGCACGGCTTGAGATCAGGGATGTAAATGGGCATTTGTTGAAACAATGCAGTATCCGTAATCAAATCTCAACTGCCGGTTTTGCACAAGGGTTTTATATACTGAGGGTGTTCAACAATCAAAAAGTTATCACAAAACCATTTGTCAAATAATTGTTTTGTGATCTAAAATTTATGTGCAAGGTAAAATTATACATTGCATGCGTTGAAAATTCCTTACCTTTGTTCTGCTATGGATGACAATAGAAGCTGGTTAAAGCTGGACAATGCAGCTAAAATATTCCCCGCAGTGACTGATAGTGAGTTGACTTCAGTATTCCGGATATCAAAAAACCTTAAGGAACGCATTAAAATAGCAGAATTGCAACGGGCGCTGGAAAAAACGTATCAACGGTTTCCATATTTTAATGTACACCTTAAACACGGATTTTTCTGGCACTATCTGGAACAACATGAAGGGGTACCAACGGTGGAAATGGACAAATGGCCTCCGCTTCAGGTTTTTTATACCACTTTTATTCATGACAGGTTATACCGGATTTTGGCCAGAGGAAGACAGGTTTCTATTGAGATGATGCACAGCCTGAGTGATGGTGGAGGTGCCATGCAACTTCTGAACAGTTTGTTGTGGATGTACCTCCGGGAATGTGGGTATGACATTGATAAGCCTGAAAATTTCTTAGACATCAATTCCGATCCGGATCCGGAAGAGTTTGAGGATGCATACAATAAATATTTTATGAAAGGCATTCCTCCCAACCATCCCAAAAACAAAGCCTGGTCATTGCCGTTTGAATTAAAAAATAAAAAACCACGGTTGAGTGTGATACAGGCCGAAATGTCATCAAAGCATATACTTGAAAAGTCAAGATTTTATAAAATCAGCGTCACGGAATTTTTGGCATCAGTATATTTAGATGCGTTGCAGGAGATATTTTTTATATATGAAAATAACAATATCCCACAACAATTAACAATGTTGCGAATGCAGGTGCCAATCAATCTCAGAAAAATTTTTCCCAGTAAAACCATGCGTAATTTTACATTGTTTGCATTGCCCGAAATAGATTTGCGCATGGGTGCTTATGCTTTTGAGGACATAACACAAATTGTCCATCATTACATGAAACTAGAGTCATACCCACAACAAATACATAGACTTATTAGCCGTAATGTGGGTTCCGAGAAGTTGTTTTATGTCAGGGTGATTCCGTTGTTGATTAAAGATATGATTCTTGCGGCTAAACATAAAAGTTATGGCAATGCACAATATTCGGGTGTTATGACAAACCTGGGGCAAATCCGGTACCCCGATGCCATTGCCCGTCATGTGGATTCAATTTCATGTTTGCCGCCACCTCCGAACAAACGAACAAAAGTAAACTGCAGCATTGCTTCTTTTGAAAATAAAATGATTGCAAGCTTTTGTAACGTAACAGCATCCACTGAGCTGGAACGGATATTTTTTACAAAGATCACCAACATGGGTGTCCCTGTAAAAATGATTGGCTGGAACGATGTGAAAAACTTAAAACCAGAAAGTGATGAAAAAGATATGTAAATATTGCGGGGTGGAGCTGAGCCCTGATATGGACAAATGTCCTTTATGTAACAATTCCCCGGGAGAAGAATTGCCTGTGAAAGATAAAAGGAAAACAGATGCCTTTCATATCATGAAACATACCCGGAACTTATGGGAGGCGTTTGGTGTGATAGCAATTGCTGCCATTGCTTTTACCATACTTTTAAACCTTATCATTGACAACAGCACCACATGGTCATTGTATGTGGGAGGAAGTATTGCAAGTGTATGGTTGTATTATACCATCTATCATTTTGCAAGGCATTACCTTTTGATATGGGCACCTGCCGCCCTTGCTGTGACGTTAGGAAATCTTTTGCTTATTGATGTGCTCTCAGGGGAGATTAGTTGGTTTTTAAGTTTGGCTTTGCCAATAGCATCTGTTTTTTTTGTGTTGTTGGCTGTTTTTATGTTGATTATTAATCGTGTAAAATATCAGGGGTTTAATGTACTGGGGTTTGCTCTTCTGCATATCGTTGTTTTCTGTATTGCCTGTGATTTGTTCATTAGCTTGCATCACGATACACCTGCGGTTTTAAGTTGGTCATTGTTTGTTATCATCTCAGCAATCCCCATAGCGATTATTTTATTGTTTGTGCATTACCGGCTTAGAAAAGGCAATGACCTGAAAAGCTTTTTTCATATCTGAGGTTTGAGATTACAATGCTCAGATAAATTTACCTTTTCATTGGTAACAAATCGCCGTATCACACTCAAATCATGGCTGTATCTTCCAGTATCCGAATTGTAAATCCCTGAATGGTCAAGCAAGTCAATCCGCACGCAACCACTGGCATGAATGATGTGCTTTTCATCCAAAATGATGCCGGCATGAATAATCTTTCCATGGTGATTTTTAAAAAAGGCCACATCTCCGGCAAGGGCATCGTGCCTGAAGCATATCGTTTCTCCCTCAACAGCTTGTTGCGATGCATCGCGTGGTAATGCTTTTCCCAGCATCCTGAACACCACTTGCACAAACGCAGAACAATCCATGCCAAACACCGTTTTTCCGCCCCACTGGTATGGTGCATTCAAAAATTGGCGGGTACATTCCTCAAGTGAGTTGTGATTATCCAAAAACGTTTCAAGCGTATAAGTTGTGCCTCCAAGGGTAAAGCGGTTGTTTTTATCAGGCTCAGGAATACAGGATCCTCCGGGAATATATATTGTCCTGCCTTTATCATCCGTTGACCGCACCATCACAGGATGTACGATCAGTTGTTTTTTATCACTGTACTCCGGCATTGATGCTGTTAAGTTTCCGGCCATCTTTTTATCTATCCACCCTTCGTAATTATCCATCAAAGAACGGATATACAACCATGCCCCACTTTTTTTTAACACTTCGAATTGTTCTCCGAAAACCAATTGTGTGACCTGTTCACTATGCTCTGATGTGGTAGAGCGTACCGGGACTAAACTCAATTGTGTAATGCCTGTTTCCATGTAAAAATTTCATTATTCGATATTAAACACCTATATTTACCCTGTTAAATTCAGGAAAAACATTATGTTTGCCAAATTATTGAATAATGCAGATTAAAAATCGCTGCTTATCGCCTTTTTTTCAACAGGATTATGTTAACTTGAAGTATGAATCTGAAGCATCAAACATATCATGGGGAAAGTTAAAATCAAAAAAAATGCACTGAAAATATACATTGTTTTTTTGTTTGTGCTGGTGTACGGTATCATTGTTTATATGTACCCGCGCGAACGCAAATTTGCTTATGAATTTCGTCAGGGGGCCCCATGGCCGCACGAAGACCTTATTGCCAATTACAATTTTCCCGTGTATAAATCAGCAGAAACCATTGCAAATGAAAAAGACAGTGTTTATAACAATTTCATCCCCTACTTTAAATTCGACAGCACGGTATTAAATAAAACAAAATCTGACTTTAAAGATGTCTTTTTTAACACCTGGAATGAAGTTATTGTCCCCGAGAATAAACATTTGCCCGGATTTAAAAACATCGATAATAAGCAATCTAACATCATACCCAAAACGCGTAGGGATCAACTCCTCTATGAATACTTTCATCTTTTTGACAGCATTTATGAAAAAGGCTTGATAAAGGATGACAGCCTGGGAACAAACAAGGACAACATACGCATTTTAGAATATGGAGAAGCTCAACTGACAAGCAAAAGGGATGTTCTGTTTTACAATGACGCCTGTAATATTTTGAAGCAACGCGGAAAATCAGCAGCTCTGAAAATCATGGCTGACTCATTGGCTGATCGCTTAACAAAGAACCTCAAAACATGCAGTTTTCTAGTCCCCAACCTGAGGTATGACAAACAAACCAATGAAAAAATATTGGCAGAAAGGCTTGATAATATTTCACATACCAGGGGAATGATACAAAAAGGAGAACTCATCATTCAGGAAGGTGGCATTGTTGACGGAGACACCTACCTCGTGCTGCAAAGCATGAAAAAAGATTATGAAAGCTCAGCAAACATTACACGCATAGGCTTGCTAATATTTGGCATCAGCCTGCTTTACATAGCTCTTGGATTAGCATTGCTTTTATTTTTACGGAATTTCAAACCTGACATTTTGGATTCATTTAAGAAGATTACTTTTGTCATGCTCCAGGTATTCCTGCTGATGATCATTACCATCATCGTTGTGCGCTTTACAGGACTATCTGTATATATTGTTCCTTTTGCACTCGTCCCTATGGTCATCAACACATTCTACGACAGCCGCACTGCTCTGTTTTTGCACCTTATTATCATTTTGATGGCCGGTTTTCTTGCCCCCAACGGTTTTGAATTTGTGTTGCTTCAAATGTTTGCCGGCATAGTGGCTGTTTTCAGCCTCACCAACATTCAAAAACGCAAACAACTTTTTGTGACCAGTTTTTATGTGTTGCTTATTTATTGCATAACCTATTTTGCCCTGCAAATGCTGTACGGCCGGGGCCTTAATCATCTTATCTGGACGGATTTTGCTTGGTTTGCGGGCAACGCAGCGCTTTTACTTTTCGTGCTTCCTCTTATTTATGCGTATGAAAAAATGTTCGGTTTTGTGTCTGACGTTACCCTTATGGAGCTTTCTGATACCAACAATCCTCTGCTCCGGCAATTGGCCGAAAAAGCTCCGGGCACATTCCAGCACTCTATTCAGGTTGGTAACCTTGCCGAAGCCGTTGCCCGTGAAATAGGCGGAAAACCAATGCTTGTACGTACCGGCGCGTTGTATCATGACATAGGGAAATCAGCCACCCCACAATATTTTGTGGAAAATATCAGCGGCAAAAATCCCCACGATAAGCTCGATAACAACAAAGAATCCGCACGCCTAATCATCGCGCATGTTACCAATGGCAAAAAAATGGCACGAAAAGCCAAACTGCCGGATAAAATCATTGATTTTATTGTCAGCCACCATGGCACTACGCGGGTAGAATATTTTTACAGGGCCTTTAAGGAAACCAATCCCGATATAAATACAGACGAACAAATGTTCACCTACCCCGGCCCCAAACCACACAACCTTGAAACCGCCATCCTGATGATGGCCGACACGGTGGAAGCAGCAACACGCTCTTTGAACGATTACACCGAAAAAAACATCCGGAACATGGTCAATAACCTGATTGACAAACAACGGGAAGCCGGACAATTTGAAAACGTTGACATCACTTTTAAAATGATCAACAAAGCAAAACGGGTATTCACAGATAAACTACTGAGCGTGTACCACACCCGGATTGAATATCCAAATGAGAAAAAACCAGTGCCCAGGTAATTATTAAAGTAACTTCTAATGATTCATTTTTTTCGCGGGTTAGAAATACACTTTTATGTAAACTTGTATCAAGTCCAGGAAAAACACATAATTTGTGCCTGGGCTGATGGTCTGCACAAAATCTTAACTCAGTGGCAGGCGTTAGACAGATGGCCGGCGCTTTTGCCAGACGCTATATTTTGCGACTATCATATGCCCAATGCAGCAGGGCTTGACGTTGCTTCCGCCGACAAGATAAATCCGCTTGTGTACAATGCTTCCTGACCTGAGCAACATGTCGTTTCATCCCTTTCCACCGCTTGATTTGCCGGACATCATCCGGGCACCTGCGACCCATATAGTATCTGCAATACCACTGGAACCAACCACGAGGATCCTCCCAATAGATCCATCCCTTTTGTCTCCAATATGACAGAGGTTTAGATGCAGTGATTTTAAAAAAGTTCAATTCCGGATCACGCCTTCCATGAGATAACTTGGCGTATGTAAACCATGATTGCGGAAATTCATGCTTGCAATCAGTCATGTATTTACCGCCAAATACACCGAGTTCCAACATTTGGGCAGGAGTCAGATCAGGAAAAAAATCCGGGGAAAAATTACTCCCCACAGGCTCAGTCAGGATGTACCTGTAGCCACTCTGCATTAAATCATTAACAATTACTGTTTGTGCCATAATGAAACCCTTACATAAGGTTTAAGAAACTTCTATTAATTCTTTTCCTTCAAGAAACCAATTTTTTGCAAATTTTGTGAAAATTTTGTGAAAACGAGGGCAGAGCCAAGCCGATGTCCTGAGCGAAGTCGAAGGGCGATGTCCTGAGCGAAGTCGAAGGGCGATGTCCTGAGCGCAGTCGAAGGGCGATGTCCTGAGCGAAGTCGAAGGGTTGCTTGAGCTTTGCCGAGAGCAGCCAAAATTATGAAAACGAGGGCAGAGCCAAGCCGCTGTCCTGAGCGCAGTCGAAGGGTCGCTTGAGCTTTGCCGAGTGCAGCCAAAATTATTGAAACGAGGGCAGAGCCGAACCTGTTCGAGCTATGCCGAGTGTAGCCAAAATTATGAAAACGCTGAAATCTTGATGCAACAAAATTATTGTAACTATTCAGATGCATACATTTTTTACCACTGAGACGCTAAAGCGCAAAGAAATGAAAAAAAGATGAATTAAATCGCTTATCAGCTGAAGTTTCGGAGATGCTATCAGGTTGACAATCAGCATATTAAGCCAATGTTGTAAAACATATTAAATCCCAGATAATCAATGGGTTAAATCATTTA
>CAZGPW010000278.1:0-18125 GCA_964527535.1 uncultured Bacteroidales bacterium | reverse complement strand
CATTCGGACGCTTTCATCTCTCTAATTGTTACGTTTCGCTACGCTTCACTTCACAATTAGAGAGATGAAAAACATCAACAACGTGGTGAAACTTCACATTTATGTAAACATATTTGCCTTTAAAATCTGCAATATATCTGTAAAAATCATTAATTAAATCTAATTCTTCATTATTAAATTCTTCTATGATTTTTAAAACTTTTTCTTTTTCTTCTTTCGGTATCATTTTAATTTTCATTATGTCTTTCGTGTTTCATGCTTGCCGCTAACTCCTTTACAAATACAAAACCACTCCACCCCTTTTCAAACCTGCAAAACTTTTCAAACAGTCCACATCCGGTTTTATCACCATTCAAACATATAAAAATTATGGGAGAAAATAAAGCGGCACTAAAATACAGCGCCTGCCGGTTGGTGGTGAGCTGTTATCCAAGTCATTGCCCAGCCTTGTAGCGGATAACTTCTGCTTTTTCTATGGTAATCAGTACCCCCGATGTTGTCTTTTCAAACATATGCTCAACTGACTTGACAAAGTTTCTGACTTTCTCTTCAGTATCCACAATTTCTATTACTAATGGCAAGTCAGATGAAATTTCAAACAATTTTGTTGTATGAATTTTTGTTGAGTTAGCACCAAAACCCATTATGCCCCTTGTAACTGTTGCACCTTTGTAATTAAATCCTTATACGCATTCTCCCATTTAGTTCTGTCAATTTTATTCAAGTAAACAAAATTGTAATTAACCTCTTGCCAGAATTTAGACAGCCCATATATTTTTTCATTATCTGGAATCGAATTTGGTATTTGAGCAGTCAGATTTATCCCCAAAAAGCAGAAAATAATAATTATTGGTATAAGTTTCATATGCCTATTTTTTAATTGGTCAAAGCTAATGTATTTATTGAGGTGTTTAACTAATTACTAATAATAATTTTACGCATAGCAAGTGATTAGTAAAAACAGAACACGGATAACCCTGATGCAACGGATAATCACGGATAAAGGATGTTGATTCATTGCAGGTAATTTATTAAAATAAAGAATAATCCGTCCAAATCCGTCCAATATGGGGAGCTTGTGAATATTGAATAAACACGCATTGTTTGCAGTTTAAAACAAACATTCATATTTTTGCATTCTAAAACAAAGGTAAAATGATAAACATAACATTACCAGATAAAAGCGTCAGGGAATATGATTCAGGCATCACAGGCATGGACATAGCCAAAGACATCAGCTCGCGGCTGGCCAAAGAAGTGGTGTCCATAACCGTCAACGGTGTACTCACTGACCTGACACGCCCCATTGAAAACGACGCAAAGATCATTCTGCATAAATTCAGCGACCCGCAAGGCAAACATGCTTTTTGGCATTCCAGCGCCCACCTGATGGCTGAAGCCCTCGAAACGCTTTATCCGGGGATTAAGTTAGCCATCGGCCCTGCCATTGAAAATGGTTTTTATTACGATGTGGATCTGCCGGAAGGGACAATCATCTCAGAAAACGATTTCCCGAAAATTGAAAAAACCATGATTGAGCTGGCCAGGCAGAAAAACCCGTTTATTCGTAAAGAAATCAGCAAAAAAGAAGCGCTGGCATATTACGAGAAAAAACAGGATCAGTATAAAATTGAGCTCATCAACGAACTCGAAGATGAAAACATCACCTTTTACACCCACGGCAATTTCACCGATCTGTGCCGCGGCCCTCACCTGCCCCATACCGGGCTGATCAAAGCCGTAAAGTTACTCAACGTAGCCGGTGCATACTGGCGTGGCGATGAGAAAAACAAACAGTTAACCAGGATTTACGGCATCAGTTTCCCCAAACAAAAAATGCTCACCGAATACCTTGAAATGCTGGAGCAGGCAAAGTTGCGGGATCACAGAAAGCTGGGCAGGGAGCTTGAATTGTTTACTTTTTCGCCGAAAGTAGGCATGGGATTACCTATGTGGCTGCCCAAAGGAGCAGACCTTCGTCTCCGGCTGGAAGATTTTCTGACCAAAGAATTGCGCCGGCGCGGGTATGAAATGGTGATGTCGCCACACATCGGAAATGTTGATTTGTACAAAACTTCCGGCCATTATTACAAGTACGCTGAAGATTCTTTCAGGCCGATAAGCACGCCGCAGGAAGGTGAAGAATTCATGCTGAAGCCCATGAATTGCCCGCATCACGTTGAGATGTATAAATTCAAACCGTATTCCTACAGAGACCTGCCTGTACGCATGGCAGAATTTGGTACCGTTTACCGCTATGAGCAACACGGTGAGCTGCATGGCCTGACCAGGGTACGCAGTTTCACACAGGACGATGCCCATGTGTTTTGCCGTTCCGATCAGCTTAAAGATGAATTCAAAGCCATCATTGATCTGGTGTTGTATATTTTCAAAGTGTTTGATTTTAAAGACTTCAGCACACAGATTTCTCTCCGCGATCCGGACAATCATGAAAAATACATCGGAACAGATGAAAACTGGGACAAAGCAGAAAAAGCCATTTTAGAAGCGGTAGAAGAAAAAGGCATGGACGCAACGGTAGAACCCGGCGAAGCTGCATTTTACGGGCCAAAACTGGATTTTATTGTAAAAGATGCACTGGGAAGGGCATGGCAGCTGGGAACCATCCAGATAGATTACAATTTGCCCGACCGGTTTGACCTGGAATACAAAGGAAGCGACAATGAATCACACCGCCCTATTATGATTCACCGTGCCATTTTTGGCTCCATGGAACGGTTTATTGCCGTTATGATCGAACATACAGCCGGAAAATTCCCGCTTTGGATCACCCCGGATCAGGCTGTTATCCTGCCCATCAGCGATAAATTTAACGATTATGCAGAAAAACTTTCGCATTTATTAAAAAATTACGATATTCGCAGCCTGATTGATGACCGCAATGAAAAGATTGGCAGAAAGATACGTGACAATGAATTAAAACGCATCCCGTTTTTACTGATTGTTGGCGAAAAAGAAGTGTCATCAAACACCGTTTCGGTAAGGAAGCAAGGCCAGGGAGATCAGGGAAGCATGTCAATCAAAGCCTTTGCAGAAATGGTCAACGAAGAGGTTAAAAATGAAATAAAGTATAATTAAATAAAATTAAAGGAGGACCTAGTCATAAGAAAAAAAAGAGGAAAACCCAAAAGCAAACACAGCATATCCTACAGGATAAATGAAGAAATTCGTGTTGATACTGTACGGCTTGTTGGTGATAACATTGATGAACCTGGTGTTTATGATACACGGAAAGCAATGCATATTGCCAATAATAAGGGATTAGACCTGGTGGAAATATCACCAAAAGCCGATCCGCCGGTTTGTAAAGCAGCTGATTATCAAAAGCTATTGTACCAGCAAAAGAAAAAACAGAAACAAATGAAAGCCAACGCGGTGAAAATGGTACAAAAAGAAGTCAGATTTACGCCCAATACGGATGATCACGATTACAATTTTAAATTAAAACATGCTGAAAAATTCCTTAAAGACGGGGCCAAAGTAAAAGCTTTTGTCTTTTTCAAAGGACGAACCATTTTGTTTAAAGAAAAAGGCGAAATACTATTACTGAAACTGGCGCAGGACCTTGAAGATGTAGCAAAAGTGGATCAGTTACCCAAACTCGAGGGGAAACGTATGATCATGTTATTATCGCCGAAAACATCAAAAAAGAAATAAGAATTCATAAACTAAAAAGAGTGGTATATGCCAAAGATGAAAACAAAATCCGGTGCTAAAAAGAGATTTCAGGTTACCGGAACAGGAAAATTGAAAAGAAAACATGCGTACAAAAGCCATATTTTGACCAAAAAGTCAAAAAAACGTAAGCGCAAACTTGGACACTTTACTACAGTGGCAAAAGTTGACGAAAAAAACATCAAGCGTCAACTCGCCATGAAGTAACATGTTTTCTTAAAAAAAGTAACAAAGTATTAACCTTGTTTAGCTGAAAGATTCGTCATTGGACGGACGCTGAACAACAAAAACAAAACATTATGCCAAGAAGTGTAAATGCAGTTGCCTCAAGGGCAAAAAGAAAAAAAGTACTCAAGCAAACCAAAGGTTATTTTGGAGCGAAAAAAAACGTATGGAGCGTTGCCAAAAACGCTTATGAAAAAAGCTTGACTTATGCATACCGCGACCGCAGGGCAAAAAAACGCACATTCCGCAACCTGTGGATACAACGTATCAATGCCGCTGCACGTCAGCATGGGATGTCTTATTCCAAGTTTATGGGCCAGGTGCACAACAGTAACATTCAGCTCAACCGGAAAGTGCTTGCAGACCTCGCAATGAACGACCCAAAAGCGTTTGAAGCCATCGTTAAAAAGCTAAAGAAATAACACGCTTAAAATATGGTTGAAGGCCTCTGGTGAAAATCAGGGGCTTTTTTTAATAAAACGGCTTTTCATCCGTTCTTTTAAAGAATCTGATTTAAATATCATGTATATTGAGCACAATGTTTTATTTTTACACATCAAAACAAACATAGCGGAACATGAAAATTGCTATCATCGGTTACGGAAAAATGGGGAAAATTATCGAATCCATGGCTATAGACATGGGACATGAAATTCACATCGTTATTGACAAAAATAACGCTGACGATATCAAATCATCGCAGTTTGGGTCTTCAGATGTTGCCATCGAATTTACCGAACCGGATACTGCCGTACAGAATTTCTACAGCTGTTTCAATCAAAAAGTACCCGTTGTATCCGGAACCACAGGCTGGCTGGACAATTATGATGAAGTTACAGAAGCTTGCAATCAATCAGGGACAGCATTTTTTTATGCTTCAAATTTCAGCATCGGGGTCAATGTGCTTTTTGAGATGAACAAAAAACTGGCTTCCATCATGCAACAATTTGCCCAATACAAACCGCTGATTTCCGAGACCCATCATGTGCATAAAAAAGACGCCCCTTCAGGCACTGCCATTCACCTGGCTGAAGACCTCATAAATACTCACTCCCAAATTAAAAGATGGAAAAAAGATTCATCTGAAAACAGAAATGAACTCCCTGTGCAATCCATACGGGAAGGTGAAGTGTTTGGCGAACACCATATTTTTTATGAAAGCGATGTGGATATACTGGAACTATCACATAAAGCTAAAAACCGCAAAGGTTTTGCGCTGGGAGCGATCATGGCTGCTGAATTTATACAGAACAAACAAGGCATTTTTTCGATGAAAGATATGCTGGCATTTTAAAATATAATTGGTTAATTAATAAAAATGTAACTATTCAGACAAATACATTTTTACCGCTAAGACGCAAAGGCGCTACGAGATGGGAAAATGATACCTGAAAAACGAAAGCACGATTGCACGATGGAACGATGAGGAGATTAAGGATGGAGTGATGGAAGGGAGGAAGTAAATAAACAATATAAGATATAAAAAAAATAAGAACACTTGAAAAACGAAAGCACGATTGCGAGATAGCACGATAGGACGAAATGGAAAATAATAAGAACATATATCGGTGTTAATATGTACACAGATCCAGGCCAATGGAAATCATGAAAATCCTAATTAATTATATATCATCTCCCTATCGTGACTTCGTGCTATCGTACCTTCGTGCCTTCTTTCAATGTTGCTATCCTGATATTCCGTTATCTTTTATAACTTTGCAACCTTACCTGTCCACAGACGACTTTTTGTCTTTGCGGAGTATGGTTACTATTGTTGATATTGATTAGTTACTAAAATCTTTGAATCATGAAAAACCCATTTAAAAACAACTACGTCAAATTTGGCCTCGTTAGTGCTGCGTATATATTATTTGTGATCTGGCTGGGAAATTACTGGTGGCTGTTTGGCGAATTGCTCATCATTGATATTTACATCACAAAATACGTGAGATGGGCTTTCTGGAAACCACGGAAAGACAAAAAAATGCCAAAATTCAAACGCAAAACCCTTGAATGGGTTGATGCCATAATTTTTGCTGTCATTGCGGCTTCACTCATCAGGGCTTTTTTCTTTGAAGCCTTTACCATCCCTACATCCTCAATGGAAAAAAGCATGATGGTGGGGGATTACCTTTTTGTCAGCAAGGTGGCTTACGGCCCGCGCAAACCGATGACACCCATTTCCTTTCCCTTTGTCCATCACACCATGCCATTGTCACAAAAAACCAAATCATTCGTAACGTGGATACAGAATCCTTATGAACGTATGGCCGGGTTGGGAAAAATCAAACGGAACGATATTGTTGTTTTTAATTACCCTACCGGTGACACTGTTGTTCTTGAAAACCAGGCACAGGGATATTATGATATTATCCGCGTAAAAGCACGGGAGTTACGGATTATGGACATGAAAGCCGGCAGAAAAGTACACTCTGAACAAAATTATTACAATAAGGCAAGAAAAATGATCAGAAGCCAAAATACCATTACTGTACGCCCAATTGACAAAAGAGAAAACTACATTAAGCGATGTGTTGCCATGCCCGGCGACAGCCTTGAAATCCGCGACGGGTGGGTATATATCAACGGTAAGCCTCAAAAACATTTTGAAGGCATTCAGTTTAATTACGAAGTGATCACCGACGGCCGCATCCTGAGTGAAAATACGCTGGAAAGACTGGATATTGCAAAGCGTGATATGTGGCATCAGGGAAGAAAGTATATTCTTCCCCTGACTGAAAAACAGGCCAAAACAATAAAAAACATCAGGATAGTGAACAGCATCACAAAACTAACACAAGCTGAGGGCATCAGGAATTACAGGATATTTCCCCATGATAAAAAATACGACTGGAATGAAGACTGGTTTGGCCCTATGTATGTTCCCAAAGCAGGTGAAACCATTGAATTAACCCTTGATAATCTACCCTTATATGAACGGGTCATTGGTTATTATGAAAAAAATGACCTGCACGTAAAAGACGGGAAAATATTCATCAACGGAAAAGCAACCGGCAAATACCAGTTTAAAATGGACTATTTCTGGATGATGGGAGATAACAGGCACAATTCTGCAGATGCCCGTTTCTGGGGATTTGTTCCCGAAAATCACATCGTTGGAAAAGCATCCATCATTTGGCTTTCGCTCGACAAAGAAAAATCCTTCCCTGCAAACATCCGGTGGAATCGTTTATTAAACAGTGTACACTAAATCATGGAAACGAAAATAAAAATGTGATCTTTTTACATATCGTAACTGATTATGTACAAAAAACTAAATAAACACAAAGGAACACTACCATGAAAAAAAGCATTTACATAGCTGTAATCATCGTCATTGTGTTTGTGATTTTCATGTTAAAGTTTTACCTTATTAGAACTTACAATCACGACATGCATCCCACCATACCGAAAGACAAATACGTATTAGTCAGCAGGGTATCACCGGATAAAATATCACGCCTGGATATCATCGCATATCATTTTCCCGGCATGGCAGATAAGAATATTCGCAAAAAACCTGTGCACCTGTCTCGATTGATGGCTATGCCAGGAGACACCATTGAAATACGCAACAAGAAAGTATATGTCAATAATGATTATATGGACAAAAAGCTTTACCTGTTTTATAAATACCGCATCAGCACCGACACCAGTTTTAATGCTGAGCAGTTAAAAAATTTCAACACCTTGCATGTAAATGAAATTGTACATCGCAAAGCCTGGGAACTATACACATCTCCACTGGAAGTTAATGAGATCAAGGAATTAAATGGTGTTACCCACGCCCGCATGTTATCAGATCTAAGCAGAAATAAAGATTACGAAATTTTTCCAAATTCCCGGTATTTCAACTGGAACAAAGATTATTTCGGCCCTTTGGTTATTCCGGAAGCAGGGAAAAATATTCACATCAATTACATGAACATAAGCCTCTACGAGCGCATGATTGATGTGTATGAAGATCGTGAGCTGTTTGTAAAATACCGAAAAATATACATCGACGGAAAAGAAGCTACCACATACACTCCCGCGCAAGACTATTACTTTGTCGTAGATGACAACAGGGATGATTGCAACGACTCACGGCATTGGGGATTTCTGCCCGCTGATCATATAGCCGGCAAAAAAACGTTTTAACTACAATGAGCAGTGTACTTCTGAATACAGCGTATTTTCCTCCTGTGGAATATTTCAGGCAATGTTATAAACACAACCATGTTTTCATTGAGGCCAACGAGCATTATCAGAAACAATCATACCGCAACCGCTGCACCATTGCCGGGCCAAATGGACTTCAAAACCTGGTGGTGCCGGTCATAAAAGGGCGTAGTCCTGGCCAACCCATACGGGACGTCAGGATTGATTACTCGGAACCATGGCAGGGTAACCATCGTCGCAGCATAGAAACGGCTTACGCTGCAGCTCCTTTTTTTGAATTTTATTACGAGGACATCTACCCTTTTTTCAAACAAAAACCCCGTTTTTTATTTGACCTCAACCTCAGCATCATTGAAAAACTCATCGCCCTTTTCGACCTGAATACCAGGATATTCATGACACAAAAATACACCTCCCCTCCAAAAAAAGGCATTGCAGATTTAAGAGACAAAATACATCCAAAAAAACAAAGCATAGTTGTTCAACAACCTTACATTCAGGTATTCAGCGAAAGGCATGGATTCCAACCGGGATTAAGTGCTTTGGATTTGTTGTTCAATGAAGGGCCGGCCGGCAAAGCGTATTTATCCGGGTAATAAGGATTATTTTACCGGCTTAAGGTCAATATATTCCGATATGGTTTTCAAAAAGACCTGCTTCATGACCGGTTTGGCAAGGTAGTCATTGCAACCTGCCTGTTCAGCAAAATATTCATCCTGTGTATCTGAATACGCTGTCTGTGCGATGATTGGAATATCAGGATACTGTTTCTTCAGTTGACTTGTAAGGTCCAGTCCATTCTCATCAGGCAACCTGATGTCCATCAAAATAAGATCAACACCGGGGTCTTGTTTCATGATTTCCCGTGCTTCCAGTGCAGTTAATGCATGCAATACCTGCACATTATACCGCCTTAAATAAGCTTTCAGCAAAATACAGTTGTCTTCCAGGTCTTCCACAATCAGTATCTTATTTCCTTTTTTCCCCTGATCGGATGCAGAAATTTTTGTGCCTTTTTTCTCTTTTACAAGTTCCAAACACTCACATGAAAGCCTGATGATAAATTCACTTCCCTTGTTTTCTTCTGATTCCAGGCATATATTACCATTTAGCCCTGTCACAAGCGCTTTGGCAATGGAAAGGCCAAGGCCATTGCCTGAATCGGGATGAACAAGCGATGTGTGCAACTGATAAAACCGCTCAAAAACCTTTTCATGTTTATCCTGTGGTATCCCCTCCCCCTGGTCACGTACAGAAAAACAAAGCGTACCGTTTTCATCACAGTATAATTTTATGTGCACAACGGAATTCTCCGGAGTGTATTTGATGGCGTTATCAATGATCTTTTCACATGCCTTCTGAAACGCACTTTTATCTGTGTATATATTATAATTTGTTAACTCAGAAGCAAAATGATGATCCAGTTTAATGTTTTTGTTTGATTTAAGCAATTTGTTGCTGGCCATGGATATAATGTCATTGAATATCCCCTTGATCTCATAAGTTGACAGGTTGAAATGGAATTGTTCCGTTTCGAGGCTTGACATCAGCAATACATCTTCAATGACATTCAGCAACTGATCAGCGTTTTGATGTATATATTTCCCATACATATTGATTTCTGATTTGCTGATCTGGTTGTTAGTGATCAATTGGGAAAATCCCATGATGCCATTCAGCGGCGTCCGGATTTCATGGCTCATGTTCGCCAGAAAACAGGATTTTAATTTGTCACTTTCTTCAGCTTTTTTCTTTGCTTTTTCGAGTTCGGAAATTGTACCATCAAGTTTTTTATTGGCATCCCTTAATTCCTTATTTTGTTGATAATAATCCTCATACAGGGCTTCATATTCATTTTTTTGCTTCTTGAGGTGCTCGGTTAAATTGTGCTGGGAAGTGATGTTTATGATAACAATTAAACCGGCAAACACTTCATTCTTTTCATTCTCCAGTGATATGCCTTTCATGTGATAGGTATCCTGCTTAAACGTGTAGTCCGCTTCTATCTTTTTGCCTGCCAATACCGCCTTTAACTTAGGCACAAAAAAATCATAGGTTGGTTGTGAAATTGGCACTTCATCAACATGGATGTTTTGCATGCCCGACAAATCAATACCATGTTTTGCCAGTTCTTTCCCGTGAGCAAGAATAATCCTGGCATTTTTATCAAATATCAATACATCCACGCCGGGGATATTTGACAGGGTAAGATTGTACCAATGCTCACTCTTGTTCAGAAATTCAATCATGTTGTTTTTTGCCTTGATTTCTTTTCGAATTAGAAAAAAAATCAGAAGGGTGGTAATAATGACAAAAATCGAACCTTTAATTGATTGATAATTAGTAATTTCAGCCGGTTCCTTATAAAACCAGAACACCAAATTGTCCGTTAGAAAAATCCAAATCAACGAAAAAATAAGGTATATCAGCGCAATTTTGAATGCGGTGTTTCTGGTTATATGTTTTTTCATCTCAACAGCATTGGTTAAATGTAGTTTTTCACAAGCATTAATTTGTGATGCAAATATAATATAATTAACCTATAAAACCTTTTTAAATCAAAATAATATTCATAAGCGTAAATATTTGGAGCAAAATATCTAATGCCTTATAAGCATCCGGGAATAACCATGATCGTCACGTTCTGGCAAAATTTCTAAAAGTAACATACCTGAAACATTTACATCCGGGAAAAGCTGGTAAATTCCAGTGCCTGCATTAACACGTAATGTTTTATTAAACAATACTTGTCCGGATGCGGATTTCAGGTTCACCTTCACTTTTCGGTCAATGCTTGTTCTTATTTTCAGGCATATATTATCGTAAAAAGGAACAGGATACACATCCTCGACCGAGAAACCAGGTTTTTCTTCATTCAAGTATATTGATACGGGCCCGTAAAAAGCATATTTTCCATCCGTATCAACTTGCTTCAGGCGGTAATAGTATGTCGTTCCGACAACGATTGTTGTATCGGTAAAAACATAGGTTTTTAGCTCTTTAGAAAATCCGGCTGCTTCGACTGAACCTATTCTGTCGTAATGGATACCATCAGCTGATCTTTGAATGTCAAAGCATTTACTGTTAACCTCACACATGGTTTTCCATGTCAGAAGGACTCCTTTATCATTGGTTTGATCTGCGACAAATTCAATCATTTCAACCGGCATGGGACTAAAATAGGTCTGAACATAGGTAGGCAAACCTATGCCGGAAGCGTTGTTACCCAAATAAATACCATTGTCCTTGTATATCGGTCCGGCTTTACCGCCTGATGCAGCTTCATTCGGGCTTTCGATAACACCTAACCACGAATTCAAATCGTTTACACTACCACCCATTCCATTGGCATCTTTAGCCACATAAATATTGCCATCAGTTGCCACCTGGAGCGCACCCAATCCATTGTAATTTGAACCACCCGATAAGGCTGACACACCTATTTCAGTTTCAGATCCGGCAATGGATGCTTCATCTCCCAGGCTAAGATCGTATTGCAACACATTGTTGTATTCCCAGGCCGTTGTATAAAGTTTAGATCCATCCGGTGAAAACTCAATACCATAAGCTTGTGTTCTGGATGTTGACAATGTCATGGGATTGGAAACTGCACCTGTCACCGGGTTGAAATCAAAAAGCTGGGTAGTAGCTGCACCAAGCACATTCAACGCTATACGGTCACCGGAGGGGGCTACTTTCATATAACCTGCTGAATACCATCCATTGGAGTTATCATAATGTACAATACCGGTAGAGGATTCAACAGGGGTTGTATTCAACCCGGTATCATCAATAAGGTAAGCCAGAAATTTATCGTTTCCCCAGTCATGGGTCACCACCCATATATCGCTTTCATTAGCATGTTGAATGGCTGTAATTTTTTCCGTATTAGGATTATTCAGTTCTATGTTTTTCTGTCCCGAAACAATATCCCCCAGTCCTCCGTCAAGTGTTATATCCACAACAGAATAACACAGGCCTTTATGCCCACTTTCATAATCGCCGTTTCTGTACAAAGTGAAAATATAATACGTATCAGGATCACCTGGATAGGGAACTATTACCCCGCTTTGAGTTGATGAAATTGAGCCATATAATCCGGTGCCGTTTGGCATGGTGGTGTGATTGGCGTTCCACACCGAAACGCCGTTTGTATAAAACAATAAGTCTCCCTGCTGATCGCTAATGGAAGCACATCCCTCCCACTGATCCATATTGCTGCCATCAATACCCAGCGGGGGATCGTAACGAAAATCCACACCCGCCCCAAAACCGAAATGCCATACGGATTCGTGGCCACCGCCACCGATGTACACAGCCTCCTCATACATTTCCATCTCAGCAATGCCTACAAAAGAATGCCCGTTGTTAGCGGTAATATTGAGCCGGTACCTTGTGTAAGCCGTACCGTTGGTAAACTCATAAGACTTTACATCCAATGGTATCCAGTCGGTAATTCCGGTACGGCTATCCAAAATCACCCATGAAGAGCCATCCCAGCCTTCCAGTGTCCATTCTTCAGGGGCTGATTCATCTGCTGTAGAGTAATCCCTAAGTTTCAAGGTATATTTTGCGATTGTTTTGGGTGTTGTAAACTCATATTCAAGCCACCCAGAAGTTGATCCGTCAGCAGTGTACCACCCGTTAAACTCATCCACCACACCATCAAATGCATATTGTGGAGCATAGCTGGAGCTGTATTGTGAACTAGCTGAAGCAGTCCCATCGAGACATTGATTCTGCGTGTAAACGATAGAATAACCAACAAAAGGACTAAACAGGATTAATAACGATATGAATAATCTTATGCGCATAAATTTTTACTGTTGTTCTTTTCTTTTACCAAAAATACAAAATTTTGCGACACAAAACGAAATCCATAAAAAACCCCCGAAACAATGCATGGTTCCGGGGGAAATCCTCAATAATAAGGTCAATCTACTTTTTGGTATTGTTTGCAATTTGCACAATCGCCCTTGTCTGTTCAGCAATAAAACGGAACAGCACAACAATAAGGTATCCTGTCAGCGGGGACACAATGATGTTGATCCAGCCCCCTGAAAACATATCAAGGCCCGGTATGGATGCGCCACTTCCCAGGAAGATAACACCAATCAGGGCTACACCAAAACCAACAATGGCATAAAAACTGCCCAGCCACTCACCAAAGGTTTGGAGGAAATGTGAAAACACCGGTGTGCTGACAAATTCATCTCCCTCTTTTGTCGAAAACGTGACTTTGTCTTTCCTGTTCCACCAGATTTGAAAACCTACCCATGCCGCTGCTGCAAGGAACAACCAGATCAGGATAAAGGCAAATATCCATTTGGCTTGTCCTCCAAAGATACCGCCATCAATACCCTTGTACAAAACATAAAAAGGTAACAGTAAATTCAATACTGCCATTAAAAAATACAGCCATGACATTGGCTTACGGAAAAAGTCTCCATCATCTACATTTTTCAGCAATGGAGCAATAAAACTTGTGAATTTATTCATATCATTAGGGTTTTTAGTTCAAGCCAAAAATACAAACATTTTTCATAAACCATTAACATTTACGGGTTTTTCTCATGAAAATTTAACAACCATTGGATGTTTTCTGAAATATCAATAAATTAACGCTCGTTTACAGGACTCTCATTCTTTTTTTGGTGATCACAACTCGACCGGGTAACAAATATCTTTCTGATTAGAAAAAAGCGTCGTTCAAAACCTGTTTGATACATTAAGGCTGTAACCGTAAAAATGGGGATATTAAAAAATGCCTGCCAGTATGAGCTT
This sequence comes from uncultured Bacteroidales bacterium, assembly GCA_964527535.1. GTDB lineage: Bacteria > Bacteroidota > Bacteroidia > Bacteroidales > ML635J-15 > JAQIBY01. The sequence continues at coordinate 4,259 of CAZGPW010000278.1, read as the reverse complement.
TGCCATGCTTTTGGGGTCTGTCCAATGTAATGCACAAGAAACACAACTGAAGTAGCAACAACAGTTGGCACAATACCTGCAGTAATGACCGCAAACCAGGGCTTACGTATGCCATACACCAACCTTTCAACGAGTTTGGTATTGTAAGAAGCCATAAAAAAATTAAAAAGGAACTGTTTGGCAAAAGCAAAAAAAGCATGCGTTAAACCGTATTCGTAATTGATACAAAAGACAATTGTTCCGGTTATTATGCCAGCAAGGGTACCAATTTTCACGTTAAATTTACGATGAAAATGGTCCCGGATAAAACGCATGTATTTTGATCCTGACTTCTTCACGCGTGATGTTAAAGCACTGGTTAACAGATAGTGTTATGTTAAACCTAATATGACAGCAGCAAAGAAAACAAAAAATTCATAACCAAAAAAATACTGCAAGTTTAATACCTGCAACTGTCTTTAAACAAGTTGAGACGTACGGCCGTACGTCTCAACTTGTTTAAAAAGAATTTACAAGCGGTTTTACAAAAAATAAAACCAACACTGTAGCCTCAATCTCATTCAAGGCAACCTACTGTCTTTTCAACTTCATTTAAAATTTCACAATTTTTCACCAGTGCTTTCATGGTGGTGTGATCGGGATACAGTGGCCTGTCAATCTCCAGGAATTCTACATGCCTGCGCACAACTTCCCAGGCTTTTTGCACACCTTTACCAAAGCTGTATTCTTCTTTTCTGAAATCCAGAGCCTGTGCAGCAGCCATAAATTCAATGCCCAAAATACCATAAGCGTTATCGAGAATCTGGAAATTTTTAATGGCTGTGTTCATACCCATGGAGACAAAATCTTCCTGGTCGGCTGCTGCCGGTATAGACTGAATTGATGCCGGAGCTGAAAGGATACGTTGTTCGACGATCTGCATATCAGCGGTATATTGACTCAACATAAGACCTGAGAACATACCTGCACCCTTTGTCAGGAATGCAGGAAGGCCTACACTCAATGCGGGATTATTCAATCTGTTCATCCGACGTTCTGACATGACACTAACCATCGTAATGGCTGCCCCGGCCATATCCATCGGTACAGATACAGGAGATCCCTGGAAATTAGCACCCGACAATTGCAGTTCTTTATCCGGGAAAAAAATAGGATTATCACCAACACCATTGAGTTCAATTTCCACCTGTGAACGTGCATAAGCAAGAGCATCGTGGGCACTGCCAACGACCTGAGGTGTAGATCGCATGGAATAGGCATCCTGTACTTTACACTTAACCCTTCCTTCTTTAAGGTCTCCGCCGGAAACACACTTATTGATGGCTTCGGCACTTCTGACAGCGCCTTTAAACCCTCTGACTTCGTGCAATAATTTTGTATAAGGACGCATATTGGCCTTAAGGGCTTCCAAAGACATGGAGGCTGCAATTTCTGCTTGCTTGAGCCAATTGTTGGCATCAACCAGCCAAATAGCACTCATAGCGGTTAACAAATTAGATCCATTAATGGTCGCCAGGCCGTCGCGTGCTTTAAGTCCGGGAACCGGGATGCTGGCTTTATCCATTGCTTCTTTGCCCGGCAACAATTCTCCTTTATAGTAAGCTTTCCCCTCACCAAGCATCAGCAATGCAATCTGTGACATGGGTGCTAAATCGCCGCAAGCTCCTACTGAGCCTTTTTGACAAGCAAAGGGTGTAACCCCTTTGTTCAGCATATCCACCAAGGTTTGTGTTATCTCAATACGGCAACCTGAATTGCCATGGGCATGCACATTTATCCTTCCCAGCATAGCTCCCCTGACGTATTCAATGGGTGCAGGATCTCCAATGCCGGCTGCATGATTATAAACCAGGTATTTTTGAAAATCTTCAATCTTGTCATCATCAAGCACAACTTCTGAAAATTCACCAATGCCGGTGTTTACGCCATACATAATTTCTTTGGCTTCAACTTTTTTCTCAAGCATAGCACGACAGGTGTTGATGCGTTTTTCTGCATCAGGATGCAATTCAACTTTTTGCCCGTGGCGGGCAACGTTTACCACATCTTCAATGGTCAATCCACTGCCTTTTATTACAAGTTTATCCATAATTTTGATATTTTATGTTTATAATTTAATAAATTATTATTCTTTCAAAGCGTCAAGATTAACGTGCTGCAAGTAATTTACTGTTTTTTCCATATCGTCATACATGACTTTGTCATTTTCTATAAAATTAACTTTTTTCCGGTAATTCAATACAAATTCCTCAATTAATTTTGAGGATTTTTTCCCTTTCCGGAAATCAAAAGCCTGAGCAGCAATAAATAACTCAATAGCAAGGATACGTTCCAGGTTAAAAACCACTTTCAACATTTTAGTAGCAGAATTTGCGCCCATGCTCACATGGTCTTCCTGTCCCTGGGATGACTCAATGGAATCAACGGAACAGGGCATTGACAACTGTTTGTTTTGATTAACAATGGAGGCAGCGGTATATTGCGGGATCATAAAACCTGAATTTAACCCTGGATTGGCAACCAAAAATGGCGGTAAATTCCGTTTTCCGGAGAGCAATTGATATGAACGACGCTCAGAAATATTTCCGAGTTCAGACAATGCTATGGTTAAATAATCATATGCCAAAGCAAGCGGTTGACCGTGAAAATTCCCACCCGAAATTATCTGATCATCATCGGGGAAAATCGTTGGATTATCCGTCACTGAATTTATTTCGGTAAGCACAACAGACATGACATGCTCAATGGCATCCTGGCTGGCGCCATGCACCTGGGGAATGCATCTGAATGAATACGGGTCCTGGACGTGACTTTTTGTTGTCCCGATCATTTCTGACCCTTTCAAGATATTTCTGAAATGGCAGGCGGTGTGTATTTGACCTTTATGTGGCCGAAGTGTATGTAACCCTTCATAAAACGGAGCCAGGGTACCATCAAAGGCTTCAAGTGAAAGCGCAGCAATAATGTTGGCCAATTTTGATAATTTTCTTGTTTTCAGAAGGGCATACACACCATATGCAGCCATAAACTGTGTCCCGTTCAGCAAGGCCAATCCTTCTTTTGCCGCCAGTTTAACAGGCTTTAGCCCTTCGGCATCCATCGCCTGCGCAGACGCACAGATGTTTTCGTGATAATACACTTCTCCCAGCCCCAGCAAAGGCAAAACCATGTGAGCCAGAGGGGCCAGATCGCCGGAAGCACCAAGTGACCCCTGTTCATACACCACAGGTATGATATCACGGTTGTAAAGATCTGCCAACCTGATAACAGTTTCTGGCAACACCCCCGAATTGCCAAGGCTCAAGGCATGTATTTTTAATAACATCATGAGCTTAACAATGTCCTTATCCACCTTATCGCCACTACCGCAAGCATGTGATTTTACAAGGTTTTCCTGCAATTTTGACAAGTCTTTTTTTGAGACCGACACATTGCAAAGCGATCCAAACCCGGTATTGATACCATAGATTGGTTCATCCTGTTCTTCAATTTTTTCATCCAGGTATTGCCGGCATTTTTTTATCGCATCCAATGATCGTTGACTGAACCGGATTTCTGCTTTTTCATCAATAATTTCTTTAATGACATCCAGGGTCAACCTGTCCGGAGATATTTCGTGTATTTTCATAGCATTAACTTAAAGGACATAACTATCGGCAGCGAATTTATGCGCCTGAAACAAACGCAGGTTTCAACATTTGCGAAAATAAGGTATTTCTGAAATTTATAAAAGAAAACCATTTATTATCTTTAAATGAGTATCTGATACCAAGTTGCGTTCTAACGTGTAATATTCAATATTACTATTTATGATTATTGACAATTACAATAGATTGATTACCTGTATTATACCGATGATGTTCAATGTTAATGCAAAACTGTCATCAATCCTTATTTACCGGGATTGATGACTTGTTGAGTTAATGCCGACCGACTATCAGCGTCATTATATTGGTTTTCTAAATATAATGACAATGTTGATAGCGTGTCGGTATAATTTCAGAAACGGTAGTGAACTGAAATTACACAATTGTATCGGTATAATACTGTATTCCTGATGGCTTGGTCCATCTCCGCAGAGCCAGGCCGGGCAAGTTTTTGAGTTTTGCGGTTTCTGTGGGTTAGGGTGTAATCTCAATAACTAGGTATCGCGATGTTGACCAGAATTTCTCAGGCCTGGTGATAATCAACTTATCTATGTGTCCTTTGGGCCCGTCATATTTATACGAAATTGAGGGATGTGTTGAAAGCAGTTTTGC
>CAZGPW010000277.1:0-23858 GCA_964527535.1 uncultured Bacteroidales bacterium | reverse complement strand
GGACGGTATTTACGTGCTGATACGATAAAATTCTCCATAATATGATCTTATTTCGATGTAAAGTTACAGCCTATTCTTCAAAATTGAAAAAGCTTTTGTAAATATTTATCACCAATGGTTGACAACACCCGGAAATCCAGTTCACACAATGTTTTCGCATCCTGACAACAACCAGGGAGGGGCAAATAAAATGTATCATATCTTCCCTGATTCCCCGGCCAGCCACCCTGTACTCCAGGCAATCTGCAGGTTGTAGCCACCCGTTGGCGCATCCAGATTCAGCAATTCCCCGGCAAAAAACAACCCCGCCACCAATTTTGATTCCAGGGTTTTGGGGTTTACCTCATCCGTAATGACACCTCCGGCGGTAATCACTGCCTCATCCCAGGGGCCTGTGCCGGTAATGCTGAAACGAAAAGCTTTCATCTGATGTAAAATCCGGTCGCGATCCTCTGCAGAAACCTGATGCGCCGGTTTTTCAGGATCAAGGCCTGTGGCATCAAAAAATACCGGGATCATTTGCGATGGCAACCAATTTTTGAACAGGTTTTTAATAGCTCTTTTTCCATGTTCATCCATATCGCGCTGTAATCGCTGCTGCAATTTTTCGCTGTGCAGGGCAGGTTTCATATCCAGGGAAATTTCACAAGCATCTCCCTTGTCCAGAGCCACGGCAGCAAAACGACTCAGGCTCAATACCACAGGGCCATCCAGGCCGCGGTCTGTAAAATACAACTCCCCAAATTCTTCATGCGCTGCTTTTCCATTGATTTGCAACACTGCGCTGACATTTTTCAGTTTCAGGCCTTTGAGCTGAGGTACATGCGGACTGTCTGTTTGTAGTGCAACCAGGGCGGGCAGGGGTTTTGCAATTTTATGCCCGGCTTGTTCTGCCAGTTTGTATCCATCGCCTGTGGAACCTGTTGCCGGGTAAGTTTTTCCACCGGTACAAAGAATCAACTTTTTGCAGCCAACCCGCGCCGGGACATTTATTCCGTTAAGTTCCACTGATTCCAAACGCCCATCATGTTGCCTGATGTTTTTAACGGATGTTTCAAACAAAAAGTCAGCGCCGGCTGCTTTGGCCCTGTTGAATAATGCATCCACAACATCAACGGCTTTATCAGATTCCGGATAATATCGCCCGCCACGTTCAAGCTTGCATTTCAAACCACAATCCTCCAGCAAGGCAATGATATCCCAGGTATAGAATTCGTGAAAGGCAGGATACAGAAATTTCCCATTGGGAAGCACCTTTTGGATAAAATCTTCCATATCCTCGCTGTTGGTAATGTTGCAACGGCCTTTTCCGGTGATTCGGATTTTACGCCCGGCTTCTTTCATTTTTTCAACCACCAGCACAGAAACACCGCTTTCAGCAGCACGTATAGCAGCGGTCAATCCGGCTGCCCCGGCACCGGCGATAATTACATCATAATTTAAATTTGTAGCCATTGTGCAAAATTAATAAAAACTCATCACAGGTTAATTTGTTAGTTGAGATTTGGATTTTAATGATCAGGGCGTGCCCCTTCGGGTCGGGCTATCCGCTTGTACTCCTCGCCTCCTGACGTCGGCTGTGGGGTACCGCTTCTATCCCTCACGCGGTGGCATCATATCCTGTATCATATCTGTTCACTTATCAGTTAACCCTGGCTTTACCTGCTTAGTCACATAGCGAAAAGCAGAAATTGTGGGTTTCGGTAGCACGCCGGTCTTTGTTTTTGCCGGTGAACACAATATTCGTGTTTTCACAACTATATTGACTGCAAAATGTTGCTTAATAAATCAACATTAATGAACGCACCGGCACGCTATCAACATTGTCATCAATTCCTTAATAAAAATTGATGACGGTTTTTAATATTGTCACATAATACCATTTATAAAAGCACACTTTTTTAGAATTCAACACAAAATCCCTGCATTTATTATGGTAGGTAATGGTATAAATCCTTGATATAAAATGTGTTTTGTGCTTTTCAACAGACCATTTTTAAACGGCTCTCTTTAATGGATTTTTTTTTGCAAATTTGCAAACATGGAATGGTTTTATCATACCAAAGCAAAAAACATTAACAGTGAAGGCTTGCAGCATTTGGTAACACATCAAATTCCTGCACATCAGCATCTGCACTACATCAAAGGTGATGCCTTTTCTCAAGACGAGAAATACCTTACCCGCCTGGCAAAGCTTGTTTCAGCCATGGCAAATAGTGGTGGAGGCGTCATCATCATTGGAATAAAAGCATCGCGTCACAGGGCAAAAAATTTTGTCGCCATACGACAGAAACCCGATATTGCCCTTATTCAACATCAGTTGATAGCCAACATCAATCCCTTTCCTGACGGAATAAACATCAATGCCGTTGAAATTGATCCTGAGGCATTCTGCCTGGCAATATTCATCCCTGCCGGAAAAGAAGCATGTATGTTTTCAGATTACCGGTATTACGGATTTGAAAATCAAAAAGCAAAAAAACTCGGTGCAGGTGCTGTCAGTGCATTGCATCACAAAACCACAAACAAGCAGCTCGAAATATACAGCATATACAATACGCAGGGCGTTCCGGAACTGAAAAACGGGAAATTTTCCATTGTCAGGTTTTACCCTAAGGTACTGATCAGAAATGCAGGGGATGCCCTTGAAAAGGATTATAAATTGGAAATTGTGATCCCCGCTCCATTGTATGAAGAAAACAGCACCCTGACCAGTCATTTTTCGCATTATGAAGGCAAAAACGTGGTGTTTTCCTTTGCCGGAAGACAACCCGTTTTTGGAAGCGAAATCAACATGATGCTGGATTTTAGCTTCAGAGTAACCCCTGACAGCGTTGAAAGTTTTAACAAAAGCAACCTGCAATTACGATTGTACCATTCACTTGGCGTACATCGTCAGAGTTTTCCATTGCAGGACATGTTCACTTACCAGGGAAAAATGCTAAACCCGGCAGATTTCAACCTTCCCGAATTGGAATAAATCTCTATACCTTCTGATATCCTGACTTAGCGATAAATTACCAACTGATTTTACGACAATATTATCTCCTGATAAATTATTTATACTTACTGACTATCAACACCTTGCCAGGTGTTTTGAAGTTCATCGACAGTTTATAATTACAATGGTAAAACTTGAAGTTAACATCACTCCAAAATGATGCATGTTTCCATCAAATCAATATTTCACAAGCTTTTGCTGATACATATCATCTCCGAAATGTATCTGAAGATTATACAATCCGGGCACCAGTGCTGAATCTGAAAACGCTGACAGCACAATGTGATGTTCTCCGGCCGGCAAGTTACCCACCTCTTGTTCATATACTTTTTGTCCCACACTGTTCCACAGGCGGATGGTAATATCCGATTCAATTTTCAGGTAAGCATCAATGTTTATTATGTCATCGAAAGGATTGGGATACACATTCAGATTCCCATAAGCAATGCCTGGAACTCCGGTCAGGTTGTCACAATAGACAATATTTGAATATGCATAATTATACGAATTTCCGTCCCCTGGTTGACACGGGTCAGGCTTCCTTACCATGATCTGATAATAAACCCCATCTGAATCAGGATTCATTTCAGCGTAATCAAAATCACTGAAGAGTACAGAGTCCACAACTTCCAAGTTATCAGGCGATGTTCCGCGCCTGATAAAATAATATACAACAAAATAGCCTTCATAAGATTCCCAGTTAAGATAGCAGGCTCCGTTCATATCAGCATCTACATCCAGTGTGATGTTTGAATGCAGCGCTCCCATGGAAGATTCATTTCCGCATGTATCCATCGCTGTCAATTTATAATTATCATCCTGGGATTCAGCATCCGAATCTGTATCCTCATAAATGCCCGGACTTGAAAATGGAACAGTGGCAAGTAATTCAAAATCGGATGTAGCCGGGTTTTCCTTGTAAATGTTGTATTCGGATGTGCCAACATTGTCTGTTTTATTCCAGATCAGTTCCACATGATTATCTTCATTAACGGTTGCAAGGCAAATATCGTCATCATCGTAAGGATAAGATAACATGACTTCTACTGTATCTCCATATTCACAATCATCCGTATCAACAACAAATACGTGATAAACATCTTCGGAACTCACATCAATGGTTTGTGATGTTTCCCCTGTATTCCATGAATATGATGCATATCCACTACCTGCATCAATCGTTGTACTCTCACCTGAACATAACCAGGCTACGCCACTATCATCAAACGCACCAAGTTCTTCAAGTGGAGGTTCTTCTACAATAGCAGATTCATACATCTCACAACCAAGATTATCAGTTATTGTCACAAAATACTCTCCGGGACCTAAGTTTGTGGCCACCGGTGTATCCCCGGCACCATTTGACCACTGGTAGGATAAGCCTGTTGCCGTACCCCCGTCAACGATCACTTCAATTTCGCCTTCTTCAGCTCCGTGGCATGGCATGTCTGTAACATTAATTTCAATGGTATGTTCATCAGGATCTGTGATTTCTACTGAATCAGATATCTCACAATAGTGGGCATCTTTGATATCAATATAATACCACCCGGGTTCACAACCTGAAATTATGGAATCCACATCAACAATGTTCCCCTCATAGGTCCACAGGTATTCAATGTAGGGTGGTGTTCCTCCTTCTGGAATAGCTGCAATGCTTCCGTCATCATAACCCTGGCATGTAATGGGTGTAACATCAAAAGACAAACTCAACGGCTCGGGTTCTTCAATGGTAAGGGTAGTATCAATCATACAGCCATTTTCGTCAGTGACCTCCAGAGAATAATCCCCTACCCCCAGGTCGTCAATATTTGGATTGGTACTGTAAACACCGGGTTCTCCATCAAGCGTCCATTCGTACGACAGGGTTCCCGTGCCACCGGTAGCCCCTGCAGAGATACTCCCTGTGGTATCGCCATGGCACAACACGTCTTCGGGATCAATGGCCGTAAATTCAAATACAGGGGGAGAAATCAAATTGTATGATTCCGTTGTACTACAAGCATTGGCATCTGTAACGGTTACTGTATAATCGCCCGGTGTTAAACCGGTCAGGGTTTCGGTAGTTTCACCGGTATCCCATTCTATATCGTAAGCAGGGGTGCCCCCTGAAATGCTGAGTTGAATTTCGCCATCGGAATCTCCATAGCATTCAATATCCACAATGGTTTCATTTACTTCTAAAGCTTGCGCCGGTTGCGATATGGTTTCAGTCAATGTTTCCTGACAACCATTAGCATCTGTAACGGTTACTGTATAGTCACCTGCCGGCAGGTCTGCAAGGTCTTCCGTTTCTTCTCCGTTTGACCACAAAACTTCCAGAGGAGGCGTTCCGCCTGACATCGTTAAGTCAATCGTGCCGGTTGTATCACCATAACAATCAATATCCGTTGTCACAGCCGATAAAACAATGGCTTCCGGTTCAACGATGGTATTGTTTCGGGTTATGGCACATACACCGTCATCAACCGTGACGCCATACGTATTTGCAGAAAGGTTGTCTCTGAGCAAACCACTGCCACCATCACTCCACACATAAGAATAGGATGGATCATCCATAAATAATTCAATTGCACCATTGTTTTGCCCGTAACAATCAATTTGATCAATACCGATCACGGCATACATTTCGTGTTGAGGATGGAGGAAAACGGTGGTATCCAGCGTAAACTCCCCCTCGATGTTTTCTACTTTAAGGTGATACTGCCCATAAGGCAAACCATTAAAATCCGGTGTCCCCTGCCATGTTTTACCATTGTTTATGGAATACATATAAGGCGGATTGTCAGTATTTTCATTAATGGAAATGCTTCCATCCGCTGTATTCAGGCATGCAGGGTCAGAAAGGCTAAAGGTGTTGTCCGATTCTACACTGAGGTCAATGGCAATCAAACCATTGTCTGATCCCATGAAATAATAAGTATCATGAAAATTAGCAATGGCTGTTTTATTGCTGTAGCTGCTTCCGTTAAAGGCTGGTCCGGTTTTTACAAAAGAATCAATGTTGCCATTACTGTAAAGCAGAGAAAGAGAGACTCCGGCATTCATGGTAATGATGTTATCAATGGAGGAACCCGGGTAAGAATGTGTATAAGTTGTCCAGGTGCTGCCATCAAAAACCGCCAGGGTAGTATCTGTTCCTGCCCAGACACCGTCGGCATCTTCAAAAAGGCCATTAACAACAGTTCCCCCGAGGTCATTTGAATCGTAATTGGTAAAACTTGTCCCGTCGTAAACAGAAATCCCTTGTTGGGTGGAAATCCACAGATCGCCTGAAGCACCTTCAAGCAAATCATTAACAGAATCGTTGACAAGTCCGTCTGGCATGGTAATGGTATCCATGCTGCCATCGGGTAAAACTTCCATCAACCCGGCATATGTACCGGCATAGATGTTTCCATTGGCCATGATTTCCACAGCATTGACCGTATCACTAACCAGCCCTTGTACAGATGTATAATTCACAAAAGTTTGGTTGTAATATTTAGACAACCCCATATTAGTGGCAAAACATACAGTATCAGCTTCTTTACTGATATCGAAAACTTTATTGCCGGTGAGGCCATCGTCATTGTTATATGTTCTCCAGTATTCACCTGTAAATTCGTTGGCGCCATGATCTGTACCAATCCACAGGACACCATCGAAATGATGTAAGGTATTGATGGCATCATCCACAAGGTGATGATTTGTGCGGATGTTGTAATAAGCATTTGAAGTATCACAAACAGACACTCCACGATAAGCTGTTACAAGCCATATTTTGTTTTCAGAATCCACAAATGAAGATTTTATAATATCTTCGGGCAAACCGTTCTCATAAGTTAAAGTTGTAAATGTAGAACCATCGTATTGAATAAGGCCTTCATCCGTTGAAAATAAAAAGTCTCCATTGCCCATCTGGTTGATGTGTAAAATATTATTTGTTGGCAACCCATCACTTGTATTTAGGTATGTCCATTCTGCTTTATTAAAAAAGCCGATTCCACTGCTGGTACCAACCACCACATTACCATTAAAATCCTGGTATAAAGTGCGTATCAAATTTGAGGGCAGGCCTTCATTAATGGTTAAGTTAGTAAATGAACTGCCATCCCAGATGCTGACACCATTGGCTGTTCCCAACCAAACATCACCTCTGTATAGTGGTAATATTTCGACAACTGAATTTCCGGCAAGGCCGTCAGCCATATTATATACCTGCCATGAAATGCCATCATACACAGATACGCCATCGCCTATTGATCCTGCCCATATATTGCCTGACGAATCCTGTGCTATAGCCCAATTGCTGTTTGATGCCAGTCCGTCAGCTGTGGTATAATTTGTCCAGCCAATACCATCATACACAGATACGCCATCGCCTCCGAGCGCTACCCATACTTTTCCATCTGCGGCTTCAATTATCTGATAAGCATTGGGATTAACAGGGCCGCCAAGGTTAGTTTCCTGTGTCCATGTAGTCCCGTCATAGCGTGCGATACCCTGGTAAGTACCCACCCAGATTTCTCCGAGGCTTTGAATTTCTGCCACTGAATTTGTCTGATCATGGGTCAATGCTTCTTCATACTGGTATTCTATATCCGCTTGTCCAAAAAGACATGCGGCGGCAACAATAAAGCTTGTAAAAATAATTGTTCTTTTCATAATGAATTTGTTTTACCCAAAAATACAAAAAATCGCAATAAAAGTAATTATTTTTTCTTTTATAAATTATTTCCGGTCAAATTGGTCAGTTTTATTGCTCCCCTTTTCGGGAACAAAAAGGCTGTAAATCGTCGATAATCAGATACCCTTATGTAACTCTTTTTAAAACTCACTATTTTTTTACCGGGGAAAACCTGATTTCTTCGGTGAGGGCATTGCATTAAATCTTTTTATGAAGTTCCCCATTTTTTCCAGGGTGAGGGAGTACTGATTATTTACAAAAACACATTATAACATCCGGATAACTTATGTGAAAAAAAATTGGAAATAAATAAATAAAACGTTTTATTTGTGAAACAAAAAATATTAAATTATGAAAAAGAATCATCTCCACACAATTGCCATATTTCTTGGCGCTGTATTGTTAATTGTTTCATGTAAATGTTCTGATGAAACCACAAAAGAAGAATCCCCGGACATCACCATGAATGAAATGAAAACCCTGAAAGATTCAGCCAGTTTTGCACTTGGCGTACAAATTGCACAGAGTTTTAAGCAACAGGGTATTGCTGAAAAAATTGACCATGATATTTTTATGGCAGCAGTAAAAAAACAATTTGCTGAGGAAGAAGCCATGGTAGAAATGAATGAATCCAACCAGCTCATTCAAAAATTCATGTCCCAGTCCTCCGAAGAGGAAAGTAAACCCAAAATTGAGGAAGGGGAAAAATTTCTGGCAGAAAATGCCAAACGCGACGAGGTAAAAGAAACAGAATCAGGGCTTCAGTATGAAGTGTTACGCGAAGGTGATGGCGAAAAGCCTGGCCCCAACAGCAAAGTCAAAGTGCATTATGAAGGAACTTTATTAGACGGCACTGTTTTCGATAGTTCGTACGAACGCGGGGAACCGATTGAATTTCCGCTCAACGGTGTGATCAAAGGATGGCAGGAAGGTTTACAACTGATGAAAACAGGAGCCAAATACAAATTATACATTCCTTATGATCTCGGATATGGTGAACAAGGGGCACAAGGTGCTATAGCCCCCTATGAAACGCTGATATTTGAAGTTGAATTACTTGATATCGTTGAATAATCAAAATTATTTAAATGAAAAACAAAAGCCTGATTTCCATTACGGACTTTACGCCGGAAGAATATTACAAAATTCTTGATCTGGCAGAAGAATTTGAGAAAAACCCCAAGCAACATTTACTGGATGATTATGTTATTGCTTCATTATTTTTTGAACCGTCCACACGAACACGGCTGAGCTTTGAATCGGCTGTTAACAGGCTTGGAGGCAGAATAGTGGGTTTTTCTGAAGCCACCAACAGCAGCGTAGCCAAAGGAGAAAGTTTATCCGATACCATCAAAACCGTGAGTCAGTACAGTGATTTAATTGTCATGCGGCATCCGCTTGAAGGCAGTGCGAGATACGCCAGTGAAGTAGCGAGTGTCCCGGTAATTAATGCCGGTGATGGTGCAAATCAACATCCCACTCAATGCCTTTTGGATTTATACTCAATCCGGAAAACTCAAGGAACCCTGGAAAATCTCAATATTTTTCTTGTGGGAGATTTAAAATACGGCCGCACCGTGCATTCACTGATGATGGCCATGTCAAATTTTAACCCTGTTTTCAACTTCATCTCCCCAGACACCTTAAAAATGCCGGATGAATACAAAGATTTTCTGTCTGATAAAGGCATAAAATTTTACGAACACACTGAATTTACAGATATCATAACAAAAGCTGATGTTATGTATGTAACCAGGGTTCAGAAAGAACGGTTTTCAGACCCCATGGAATATGAACGTGTTAAAAATGTGTATGTGCTGACAAATGATATGCTGGAAGGCGCAAAAGAAAACCTGAAAATCCTGCACCCCCTTCCACGGGTAAATGAAATAGACACCAGCGTGGATGAAAACCCAAGGGCTTATTATTTTCCACAAGCCAAAAACGGTGTTTATACAAGAATGGCAATTTTAAGTCTAATCTTAGGTATCAAATCTTAACAACATGGCTAAACAAAAAGAAAAACTTACGGTAAGTGCCATTAAAAATGGGACAGTTATTGATCATATCCCGGCAGAAAGTTTGTTTAAAGCACTGTCAATACTTCATATTGACATAATGAACACAACCATTACCATTGGCAACAACCTTGCAAGTTCCAGGTTGGGTAAAAAAGGAATCATCAAAATTGCAGATAAACAACCCTCCGCTGAAGATATGAACAAAATTGCAGTGGTTGCTCCAACTGCACGGATAAATATTATTGAGGATTACGAGGTTGTGGATAAATACAACGTAAAAATACCTGAGCAGATACGTGGCATTTTCAAATGCATGAATCCCAAATGCATTACCAACATTGAAAAAATGACCACCAGATTTAAGGTGATTGAGAAAAATGGCAAATTACAATTAAAATGCCAATACTGTGAAAAGGATACAGATCAGGAACATTTTGAAACTATATAAACATCATGAAAAAGCTTACCACTATCATAGTGAGCATGAGTATTTTATTTTCATTAAATGCACAAGAAAAGCAAATCAATAAAGCCGTTGAAGGCAACAATGAATTTTGCTTTGATTTAATGAAAGCCGGATATGAAACAGGAGAAAATATGGTATTCAGCCCATTTTCCATCAGCACTGCACTGGCTATGACCTACGACGGAAGTGCGTGGCGCACAAAATGGGACTTGGCAAAAACCATGCACTTCCATTTTTCACGGCAGATAAATCATGAAGCCTGGACTCAAATGCTGGATTATTTTGAACAACTGAAAACCCCCATATTTCAGTTGGCCAATGCTGTCTGGGCACAGGAAAATTTCTACTTTTTACCTGAATATATGGAGGGGCTTAAGGATTTCGATGCCAATGTTGAATATGTTGATTTCAGAAACACCGTAAAACGTGAAGAAGCCCGCCGCAGAATCAACCAGTGGGTAGAAGCAAAAACGGAAAGAAAAATCAGGCAACTGATCCGCAAAAACAATGTCAACGATCTTACAAGGATGATCCTTGTCAATGCCATTTATTTTAAAGCAGATTGGCAAACGCAATTTGATTCCGAAAAAACCAGGGAAAATGATTTTCACACACCTGAAGGCAAAATAAAAACAGATTTCATGGTGATGAAATCCGATATCCTTTATACAGAAAAAGGAGATTTCAGTGCGATCCAAATGCCTTACAGAGACGAACTTGCTTCCATGTACATTCTGCTGCCTGCAAAAGATAATGGTCCGGACGATATAGCGAAATGGCTGAATAATGATAATTTCAACACGTTGTGTGACGATTTTGAAGAAAAAAAGATCATGCTGGCGTTACCGCGTTTCAAAGTAGAAAAACGGTATGAAATGAAAAATACCTTGAAAAAGATGGGCATGGAAGCACCTTTTTCACATTACGCCAATTTCAGCAACATGAACGGGGAAAAAAACCTTGTCATTGATGATGTGATTCACCAGGCAGTGGTTGAAGTTGATGAAGAAGGCACTGAAGCCGCTGCTGCCACTGCAGTAGTGATCAGGGAAAAAACAGCAAAACGGCCACTGGAATTTATTGTTGACAGGCCCTTTATTTTCATCATCAAAGAGCATAAGCAAGGCAACATTTTGTTTGCAGGCATTGTGAATAATCCGGAAAAAAGATCATAATGAAGAAATTACGCATTGTTTTACTGTTAATAATATGTGTATCTTTTACTAAACAGAGTGCCGCACAGTTTGGGTATAAAAATGTTTATGATACCATAGATGGTGTTAGTGTATCTTATAAATGGTCGCATTCAAAGTGGTGGAATAAGTCAAGCCCGTTGCAACTGAGGTTTAAAATCAAAAACACAAATGAATATCCCGTAAAAATTGATTTTGAGCTTGTTTACATGCTGGATTACATTGTGAAGTTTAAAAGCGGCGAAATGGAGAAAAAACTCAATGCCGGCAGGACAATCAGTGGAAAGCTGAACGGGTTTTATTTTGAATCGGAAAATCTGACCAATGAAGAAATGGAATCAGAGGATTTTAGTTGGGATTTTCTGCATTTTGATGTAACAAAAACTGATGAGTGAAAATGGTCATCAGGCACAAAAAGATTCATTAATTAATAACTTAAAATTTTAACATTATGCGTAAATTATTTGTAATTCTGGTTGCTGCTATTGGCATTGCTCTTTATGGCTGCAATAATGCCGGAGATGAAGGGAGCACAAAAGATTCAGCAGCAGATGAAAAGAAAACAGAACAAACTTCTGATGCAGAAGAGAAAGACGAAATCACTTCAGGGTGTTGCTCTGAAACCGTGGCTTCCTGCGGCGACATTATGACAGCAGATAAGCTATTGAAAAGCTTTGAAAGTTTTAAAGAAGGCGAGGAAATTGAAGTGTGTGGCAAAATTACACACATTTGCCAGCATGGGGGAAAAAGGCTTTTTCTCGGAACAAATACCGATGATGACGATGTCGTGATAGTTACCAGTGAAGAAGAATTTGACGAAAACCTGCTTGGAAAAAAAGTAGTGATAACAGGAAACCTCAAAATTGTGGAGGCTGATTACCACGAACACGATGAAGATGACGACCATATTGATGATGATCAGCACAAAGCTGCCCATGACAACACATTTATTGTTGAAGCAACCAAATGTCAGGTTTGTGAATGTGATCACAAAAAAGAATAGTTGCTCCTGCTTTTGACCAAAAATAAAAAAACCCGCTTGTCAAACGAAGCGGGTTTTTTTATTATCATTGTTTTATACACTAAGGTTTACCAAGGTAATGCTGTAATAAATGCTTCCTTAAAATACAGCGGATACTGTTCCTTAAAAAGCCCAAACATCTTGTTGATCATAACCTGTGTGCTTATTTAACAAGTGGGTGCTGAAATAATTTTTGGACATGAGGTTTTGGATGTATTATCTCCGGATCAACCTACTTTGTACAAATTTGTGAACAAATTTTTCACGGTATGAACGCCCGATGGGAATTCTTGTGTCCTGAACAATCACATCTTCCCCGTCAATTTCATCTATGTGATTTACATTCACAATGTATGATTTGCTTGTACGGAAAAATGTTGGATTGGGCAAACGTCTGTGAACGGTTTTTACGTTCATCGCTGTCATAAACCTGCCTTTGTTGGCGTGTAGTATGACATAGTCTTTAAGCCCTTCAATGAAATAAATATCATTGTAGTTCAGTTTAACATATTTACGCTCTGATTTAACAAAAATAAAATCTTCGTTATAATCAATAGCAGAAGGTTCATCATGCATTCTTAAAATACCTTCAACCTTGTTAATGGCTTTGAGAAAACGATCCATTTTAATGGGTTTTACCATATAGTCCATCACATCAAGATTAAAAGCTTCGATGGCATGTTTTGAATCCGATGTGGTAACAATTACCTGAGGTGGATTTTTCAGGCTGCGAACAAAATCAAGGCCATTAAGACCTGGGAGTTCAACCTCTGTGAACATCAGGTCAACATCGTTTTCCTGTAAAAATTCATTTGCTTTAAGCGCATTTTCGAAACTGCCAATCAATTCAAGGTTTGGTACATTTTTAATGTTTTGTTTCATTTCTTCCCTTGCGCGGGCGTCATTTTCAATTACGATACAATTCATGTCTGTTTATTTTATAGTTAATATTAAATTATTTCTTATTAATATTAATTATTCTAATTTATTCATTTTAGAATATTTAATCACCTGATTTTCCGAATGCAAATATAAATATATAATTTTATTTTGCAAATTAAATGTAACATATATTCCAATTTTATTTGAAACATCCTATAAATACACACTTATCTACATTTTTAATGCCTAAAAAAATCGGTAAAATTTTAATTTCAATCCAATAAAACCGGTAAATTTGATTGAAAACACTATACTATTCATGACTTAAATGCGGAGATGTTCTTCATTTCTGTAAAACCCGGAGTTTTCTAACACCAAAAAATGAACAGCATAACAGGTTAAAAATTATTTTTATATCCTATAAACACCTGTGACTGCCTGAAATCCACAAAGCTTTGTTTTGTACGTCCAACAGCATAGCTGAGTGTTAAAACACCCATAGATGTTTTAACATTGAGCCCAAATCCTGCTGAAAACGGAAAAAACCTGTTTTGCATCAATCCTTTTTTACTATCCACCACTCCGGATTCGGCAAATATAAACAGAGATGAATATTTATCGGGATAAAACAACATATCAATAGACAGGTTTCCATACCACGGGGTCCAAAATGCATACTCTTGATACGCTCTGAACATATCATACCCGCCCAGGCGGAAATTTTCATTATCATACAACGCCTCGGATATTATTATGCCGGAAGCATGCGAAAAACGCAAGCTCCAGTCCGGCAATACAGGGTAATAATACACAAAATCCAATGTGCATTTAGATTTAAACCGGTTTATACCTTTATCAAGATCATGACTGTTACCACCAGCTATTTTAAGGCCTGCAGACATGCCTTCAGATGGATTTTGCACGTAATCAAGATTTGAATATTTATACGCCACCCCCACAATTGAAGACCGTATGTTCCCATTGTTTGAATTTTCAATATCCGATATCGTTTGCTGATTCATGTATTCGTAAAACACCCCTGTAACATTATGTCCATGCAAATAATTCACCTGCCCGGTGAAGCCGATATCCAAAAAACTTGTGTCTTTTTTCTCGATCACAAAATACGTTTTTGCACCCACCTGTTTGTAGATCAAAGGATAATCAAGAGTAGCGTTAAGCTTTTGAGATGCTTTTTCCGGTGATTTCCAATGCAATTCAATGCCTTCAGCCTGGCTGAACACATTGCGCAGTCTCAAATCCACTTGTCCGGTCAGGTAAAGGTTTTGTACATCATCTCCCGGTAAGATGCCTAGTATTCCGTTGAAATTATTGGATTTTTCCTTCTCCAGGGGAATGATGATGTTAAAGACGCTGTCCTGTTTTCGCATAAACCACGGATCCGCCGGTTTAACAAATTCAAGTTCAGACAGCACCCGGTTGATGGTGTTTAATTTCTCAGCGTGGAAAACATCCCCTGTGAACAACCCGGTTTTTGCCGGGAACAACGCAGTGGGGAAATCATCGTATCGCGGAAAAATAAACCTGCCAAAATACAAGCGCTCCCCGGGGGATATATCTATTATTATTTTTATAGTCAAGTCATCATTGATGGCGATAGAATCTACACTAACCTGTGCATCAGGAAATCCTTGTTCAAATAGTTTTTCCCGGATTTCCGATGTATATTCTCTGACACGAACAGGCGAAGGGGGTAAAGCCATCATGCCTTCTGGTGATGTGGAAAGATCTGTTGATTTACCTGATGTATTGATCAACACCGTATCCCAGGCATACTTCACTCCGCTCCGGTACCAGGCTTTAATTACATTGGTACCATAATCAATGCTGTCATAACCGGCAAAAAAATACCCTTCGTTCAAATCAGCCTGCTGTAATTTTTTGAGTTTTTCCGTTGCTGCAACGCTGTCACTGACGCGAAAACTATCGCAAAGCACAACCGCCGGGTCCACGTGATAAATATACAGCTTATGCTGTGCTGTCAGGTTCATCACCGGACACAACAGAAGTACAATATAAATGTAAACACGTTTTG
This sequence comes from uncultured Bacteroidales bacterium, assembly GCA_964527535.1. Lineage (GTDB taxonomy): Bacteria > Bacteroidota > Bacteroidia > Bacteroidales > ML635J-15 > JAQIBY01. The sequence continues at coordinate 8,549 of CAZGPW010000277.1, read as the reverse complement.
CCAAGCCTTATTTTATGAATATTATTTCACCGGTGTGTGGATCAAGTTTGATCTGAGAATCCTTATTTATCATGCTTGCAGGCAAATACCGCAGCGTTCCCATCTGGGGAATCACAGCCTGTTGAAAAAACACTTTCTTATCGTTTTTAAACAATACAAGCTCAACAGGTTTTGCCTGATAAAATACCAGGGATTTTTTATTTTTCTCCTGTTTAGCTTCAATGGTTTCAGCAGACTCTCTGTATAAAGGCAGCAGAAGCACTTCTAATTTATCTGCATTATCATTCTGCTCAACGGGTTCTCCTGAATTTTTATCCAGGTAATCCAACACAAACCGTTGAACGTCCTGGTTTTTTTCGGGTGTAATGGTATAATGTAATTGCACTGATTCAGTTTTTAATTTTCCGGTAAACAATTCAAGGTAGGATTGTTCAAGCGCTTCGAGCTTTTCAATCATGTAAGCAATATCTACCCCGCTGACTTTTTGTTCTTCGAGGGCTGCCTCCAGTGAAAACCGGTTTTTACGTATCCGGATGATGAAATCAGCAGCATCCTGGGCTTTTTGGGCAACCGTTTTTTCTTTCTCTTTTGTATTATATACAGGGATCCTTTTTACAATGGAATCACGCTGAACAACGCGATAAGTGGTATCAATCACTTCGTATTTGCTTTTGTCAATCTGCAGGTTTGTAAAATCCGGGTTTGCCGGATTTGGCAATTTTCCGGATATCATAACAGGATCGGTAACAGTTATTTTTTCGGAAGCATTTTCCACATTGATGCCGGATAAAATCCCTTGCTGATTAAAAGACAAATCCGGCAAACTTTTTTCGGGTATAACCCAGAATTTCCTGTCAGGATCCGGCAAAACGGATACATGATATTCAACCTTGTTTACGCTGTAAAAATGCTTTTCTTTGACCTCAACATTACTGAGGCTCAGGTAAAGATTTGCAAATTCTGCGTAAGGGCCAGGAACAAAATGTGCTTTTTTTAGTTCAATGGTGAGATGAACCTGATGTTTTGGTAAATAATAAGCCACCGCATCTTTTTTTTGTTCAGGTATGGGTTTTTTATCTACATACCATCCATCCTGGCATGCAGATGTCAAAAAAAGCAGGGCAGTAAGTAAGAATACGATATTTTTCATTGTTTCAGCCTTTTAAAAATTTTACCTAAATGTTGCGGGATATCGCCAGCTATCAATGCTTCTTCACTGTTTAGATCAGCAATCACATCACCCGCTTTTCCATGAATAAAAACAGCCAGCCGGGCAGCCGTGACAGCATCGTATCCCTGAGCAAGCAAAGATAATACAATTCCAGTTAATACATCACCCGATCCTGCTGTTGCCATACCGGGATTTCCGGTAATATTTATGTACAACTCTCCTGAAGGAGTTGCGATGCGGGTAAACGCTCCCTTTACAATGATGACAAGATGAAGCTTTTTTGCCATTTTCATTTGCAATTCTGCTTCCTGCCATGAATTTTTACTTTTACCAAACAAGCGTTCAAACTCCTTTGGATGCGGTGTTAATACCGAATTGTGCGGTATTTCGTCAAGCAGCGACTTATTTTTAGCGATGATATTTAATGCATCAGCATCCAATACCATGGGTTTTTCTGTTTTTTGTATCAAGGCGCTCAGTCCTTTAACGGTATTGGGCTTTTTATTGAGGCCGGGGCCAACCCCATAGGCATCAAATGTTTCGGTGTCATTACAACCTGTAAAAATAAGGTCGCTGTCATCAATGCTGATCATGGCTTCGGGTATAGTTTGCTGTAAAATCTGGTATCCCGTTTTAGGCACATGAACGGTAAGCAATCCAACCCCCGCACGCAAGCAGCCCTTTGAAGCAAGTACCGCTGCTCCCATTTTGCCATAGCTTCCCGCTATCAGCAGGGCATGGCCAAAATGCCCTTTATGATCAAATATATCCCTTGTGCGGACACATTTTATCATGTCCTGTTCAGTGTTTATGTACCAATTGCTTTTTGTTTTCGCAATGGCCTCAGGGTGTAAGCCGATATCAATGACATGCACTTCTCCGGTAAACTGCCGGTTTTCCTTAAAAAAGAATGATCGCTTGGGAAATTGTACGGTCAACGTATCATCTGACTTAAATATTGCTCCTGTGTTTTGCGAATTGTCTTCACCAAACAGGCCGGAAGGCATATCAATTGCAATTTTTTGTGCTTTTATCTGATTTAAGCTTGCGATGATTTCTGCCGGCAGTTTTTTTACCGGCCTGGTAAGCCCGGCACCAAATATTGCATCCACAACAACAGCATTCCCTGTTATTTCAGGTATATCATCTGCCGTTTTTACGTCAATGCGTTTTCCCCCGGTCTCTTCATACCTCTCCAGGTTCAACTGGCAGTCATCAGAAATCTTATCGGTAAACCGTAACATACATACCGTAACATCATATCCTCTGGTTACCAGCAATCTGGCAATCACAAGACCGTCACCGCCATTATTCCCGGGGCCAACCACAACCCAAAACGGATGTTTTTTATCAAATTTACTTATAATCCATTTTGCCATGCGTGTAGCTGCTCTTTCCATCAGATCCGGAGAAGATATGGGCTCATGTTCGATGGTGTATTGATCAATGTTTTTTATTTGTGATGTTTCAAACAACTTCATAATATACAATTTATAGTGGTTATACTCAAATTTAAACAGAACACTAAATTAGTTATTATCAGTTGATTTAACAAGTCTGTAATCATTTTTTACATTTTTTTTTTGAAATGCTTATCCTTTGCTTTGGGGTTTAGAAAAAAAAACTATTTTTGTTGTTCAATTTTTAACAAATATAATAGTAGAACATTGTTTTGGAACTAATTTAAAAATACAAATACTATGTTTAAAAATCAACCGAAAGGGCTGATACCAGCCTCACTAGCGAACATGGGGGAACGATTTGGTTTCTATACCATGATGGCGATCCTGGTACTGTTTTTACAGGCCAAGTTTGGACTTAGCGGGAAAGATGCAGGATTAATTTATTCTGTATTCTATTTTTCAATTTACATTCTGGCCTTTGTCGGCGGATTGATTGCAGATAAGCTAAGGAATTTCAAAGGTGTAATTTTAGTCGGACTGATTGTCATGGGGATAGGTTATCTGATGCTGGCCCTTCCGACGGAGACTCCTGTCCCTGCCGAAAAAAGGACTTTAATGCTTGTTATGACCTGCTTTGCCTTGTTTGTCATTGCTTTTGGTAATGGATTGTTTAAAGGAAACCTGCAGGCGCTTGTTGGCCAGATGTACGACAATCCCACTTATGATAAGATGCGGGATTCCGGATTTTCCCTGTTCTACATGTTCATCAACGTGGGTGCAATTTTTGCTCCATTTACAGCTATCGCTATTCGTAACTGGTGGCTGAGCCTGTCAAACTTCAAGTACGATGCCAACCTTCCCAACCTTTGTCATAAGCATCTTGAAGGCACCCTGGAAGGAACAAAAGTTGTGGGTGACGGGGCCATTGCTAAAACGCAGGCCGCTGCCGAACAAGTATTTGCTCTTGACCCGGCAAGTCGTTTCGAACAACTTGCTGCTACAGTTACTCAGGCCACCGCAAGTTTTGATGCCACTGCTTTTGCCTCGAAATACCTGAGTGTATTTAATACAGGATTCCACTATGCATTTGGTGCAGCCATTGTTGCCATGCTCATTTCAGTTGTTATTTACCTTGTCAACAAAAACAAATTCCCGAGCATTAAGAAATCTAAAAATGTTGCAGAAGCCAAAGAAGAAAAAGCGGACAATATCCAGATGGAAGCCAAAGAAATTAAACAGCGCTTATATGCATTGTTTGCAGTATTCGGCATTGTTATTTTCTTCTGGTTCTCTTTTCATCAAAACGGCCTCACCCTCACCATGTTTGCACGGGATTACACTGATCTGAGTGCCATAAAAATTAACCTCGGCTCCATTTCCATTGTCGGGGCAGAAATTTTCCAGTCAATCAATCCGATTTTTATTGTATTGCTCACACCTATTGTTATGGGCTTCTTTGGCTGGCTCCGTTCTAAAGGAAAAGAACCCTCCACACCCAGAAAGATTGCCATTGGGATGGGAATTGCAGCATTGGCATATGTTGTTATGGCCTTTGGTTCAGGAAACTTACCACCTTTCTCGGATATTGACGGAAGCCCCTTGCCGGATGCAGCCAAGGTTACTCCCTTCCTGTTGATTGGAACCTACTTTATTCTGACCATGGCAGAATTGTTTATCAGCCCACTGGGAATTTCATTTGTGTCCAAGGTTGCTCCACCCCACCTCCAGGGGATCATGCAAGGCGGATGGCTTGGTGCCACAGCGGTAGGTAACCAATTGCTTTTTATTGGCGCTATCCTTTATGAAAGCATCCCACTATGGCTTACATGGACAGTATTTGTTGTAGTTTGTACCATTTCGATGATAACCATGATTTTTATGTTAAAATGGCTCGAAAGAATAACCAAATAATTAATTAAAAAAAAAGAAAATGATTATGAAAAATCCAATCTTATATGTACTTGTCATCTTTTCGCTTGTTGCTATCTCCTGCGATAAAGACGATGCAAAAGCCGACGTAGAAAAGCTCATCACAAATCTTGAATATTTCAACGAAACTTTTGATGAGTTTTATGAAGACGGAGAAATATCCACTGAAGCAGAAGGCAATCAAGACTCCGAATATGATCAACTCAGAACAATTGCCAATTCTTACTATGAAACTGTGCACAAAATCAACAAACGCATTGAAGAAGAAAAACAGGAAAAAGCTGAAGGTAAGAAAATTGACAATTATGAAGAGAATTACAATGAAGCTGTGAAAGAAAAAAGCGATAAGCTTGAACAAGTATCACAGGAGTTTATTGAGAACCTCGAGAAAATCGAGGAGTACAAATAAAAAACCTTTGTTTTTTGACGTAAAAAAGAAAAAGGCTGAAATTAAATTTTTCAGCCTTTTTTTCTATTTTTGTTCTTTACATTTTAAATTTTAACAAAACAACCTTATAAAATGAATTACAAACTTGTCAACAGGATTTTTGGGTGGGTGGCATTCTTGATAGCTGCCATAGTTTATATTTCAACTATAGAACCCACAACAAGTTTCTGGGATTGTGGTGAATTTATTGCAAGCGGGTATAAACTTGAAGTCGGGCATCCGCCGGGAGCACCCACATTTATGCTTTTAACCAGGCTTGCTTCTTTGTTTGCCAGTGATCCCGCCAATGTGGCAAAAATGGTGAACATCATGTCAGCCCTGGCAAGTGCTTTTACCATCATGTTCTTGTTCTGGACCATTGCTTATTTTGCTAAGCGGATTATTGCACCTGACAACAAATTGAATACAGCCAAAATCATAGCCGTTATTGGCGCTTCAATGGTGGGTGCAATGGTTTATACGTTTTCCGATTCATTTTGGTTTTCTGCCGTAGAAGGGGAGGTTTATGCCACATCCTCATTTTTTACAGCAATTGTATTCTGGGCCATGCTGCGATGGGCACAAGCCATTGATGCCAAACATGCTTACAGGTGGATATTGTTAATAGCTTTGCTTATAGGTCTTTCCATTGGCGTGCATCTGCTCAACCTGCTGGCCATCCCCGCCATGGTTTTTATATATTATTTCAAAAAATACACCCCTTCGAAAAAAGGTGTTTTTGGTTCACTGGGGGTAGCAATATTGATTTTGGCGGTACTTATGTACGGTGTTATACCCGGTGTTGCCAAAGTGTCGTTTAAATTTGATTTGTTGTTTGTAAACAACATGGGCCTCCCCTATTATTCCGGGGTATTTACATGGTTGATTCTTTTGCTGTCTTCACTGGCCGGAGCTATCTATTTTACACAGTATAAGACCAATAAAAACATCGGCGTTGCCTGTATTGTCCTCGGTTTAATCCTGCTTGGTGTCCCTTTTTTGACGGGCAGTACGTTCTTGTCTATTTTGATCATAGCCACCATTGGTTTTGCAGCGTGGAAATTGTACGATAAATACAAGCCGTTGTTAAATACTATTATGTTAGCTTTTGCTTTTATCTTGATAGGGTACAGTACGTTTTCTATCATCATTATAAGGTCGCTTGCAGAACCACCTATGGACCAAAACGATCCTGACAATATGTATCAGTTCCTGACGTACTTAAACAGGGAACAATACGGAGATACGCCATTGTTTTACGGAGAATATTACAACTCAGAACGGACTGATATTGAAGAAGGTGATCCGGTGTACGTGAGAAAAAACAACAAGTATGAAGTGGTTGATCACAAAAGGATTTCTAAATATAATAAGGAGCACCTGACCTTATTCCCACGGATGTGGAGTTCTGATCCCAACCATGTCGAAGCCTACAAAAACTGGACAGGTATCCGGGGTGACAGGCTTCCCACCTTTGGAGAAAATCTGACGTTTTTGTTTAAATATCAGCTTGGTTGGATGTACGGACGATATTTCATGTGGAATTTCGCCGGGCGTCAGAATGACATTCAGGGGCATGGCAATACCGTCCACGGCAACTGGATTTCGGGCATTCCGTTTTTTGACAATCCAAGGGTTGGCGATCAGGATATGCTGCCCGACTACCTTAAAAATAAAGCACACAATAAATATTACATGTTGCCTTTATTGCTTGGCTTAATTGGCCTGCTTTTCCACTTTAAAAAACAAAAACACGACGGGTGGATCGTTTTGCTGCTTTTTGTGATGACAGGCATTGCCATTGTTTTTTACCTGAATCAATACCCTTATCAGCCACGCGAAAGGGATTACGCTTATGCCGGGTCTTTTTATGCATTCAGTATATGGGTTGGCCTGGGAACACTTGGTATATACCGGCTTTTGCAATACATAGGAAAAGGGCCTGTTATGGCTGGCCTTGCAACTGGATTGTGCCTGCTTGTGCCTCTGAAAATGGCTGCAGAAAACTGGGATGACCACGACCGTAGCAACAGATATGTAGCCAGGGATTTCGCTCATAATTACCTTGCTTCATGCCTGCCCAATGCCATTTTATTCACCTACGGAGATAACGATACTTTCCCGATATGGTATGCGCAGGAAGTGGAAGGTTACAGAACGGATGTAAAAGTATGTTGCTTGCCGTATGTGGCCAGTAACTGGTACATTGATCAAATGAAAATGAAAACTTATGAAGCCGATCCCATGCCGTTTAGTTTCGAGCAAAAAACATACGAACCCGGGGCAAGAGATATTTCGTATCTGTATGAACAACCGGGATACAAAGGCTACCAACCCATCAGTAGAATCGTTGATTTCATTGCTGATGATTCAAAATCAAAGCTCAGGACACGCACAGGTGATGTGTTCTATACCTATCCCACTACCAAAATGATTCTGCCTGTTGACTCGGCAAACGCTGTTGAAAGTGGCATTGTAAAGCCCGGCGATGCACACTTGATGGAAGATGAGATTCGCTGGGACACAAAACAGGACTACATCATGAAAAATCAGATGATGGTAATTGATCTGCTGGCCAATTTTGAATGGAAACGCCCCATTTATTATACCTCAGTGGGACGCAATGAAACCTTGAATCTCAGGAATTATTTCCAGTTGGATGGGTTTTCATACAGGTTAACTCCCATCAAATCCAATAATTCACGTATTGATACAGAGGTTTTATACGATAATCTGATGAACAATTTTGAATACGGGAATATAGAAGATCCTGGCGTTTATGCTGATTACACCATCAGGAGAACAATAAAAATTGTTCAGCTAAGGCAACGCTTTGTACGTCTGGCCAACAGGCTTCGTAATGAAGGAGATACAACAAGAGCGATCGAAGTGCTGGAGCGCTGTGAAAAACAGGTGCCTATGGATGTGTTTACGCCGGATGTTTTCTCAACAGACCTTGCAGACGCCTGGTATCAATTGAATAAACCGGAAAAAGGCGATGAGATCATCTCGTATATCGTATCTTTATATGACAAGGAATTGAGATACCATTTTTCATTGCCGGATGATAAAATTCCTGGTAATTCCCGTGAAATTGCGATGGGGTTACAAACCTTACAGGATTGTTATCGCATGGCATTACGACATCAACGCGATGATGTTCTGACTGCCATCGAAGCCGCTTTACAGGATCATACTCCAATGTTTGAGAAATATTTTGATTACCCCGGCCAACAAAGACGCAGGCAACCAAACTTGCAGGGAATACAATAACACTATTACCATGTGTATAAAACAAAAGCCGCAATTGAAACAATTGCGGCTTTTTGCTTGCATTAAACAAGCTATCTCATGACTTCAATTTTCCTGAAGTTACGGTCATTCCCCTGTTTTGTGCAGCACCTATACATACCAAAAATAACTTTTAGATAATCAATGTTTTATGCTTTAAAAACCTGGGATTTGGGTGACCCGTCTTTTAAATTTTAATTTTTATCAGTACTATTCATAAAATTGTTTTCCCTTCTTTCTTTCCTACCATGAAAGAAAGAAGCAAAGAAAATCACCGCCAAATCCATTTTTTCTGTGGGTTCCCCAAAGCATTTCCTTCCGGAATCCC
>CAZGPW010000276.1:0-18724 GCA_964527535.1 uncultured Bacteroidales bacterium | reverse complement strand
CCTCCCAAAAAAGCATGGGCTTTTTTCTCACTGTATTGCAGCAAATGAGCCAGCATGGTGGAAATTGTTGTTTTCCCATGCGTTCCGGCCACAGCAATGGTGTCATAAAACCGGCTTAATTCACCGAGTACCTGCGCTCTTTTCAACATTTTGTGACCAGAGGTCATAAAAAACTGTTTTTCACAATTGGTGTCAGGAATGGCCGGGGTATAAATGACCAGGCTGTTTTTATCATGTTTGATTCTATCCGGAATCATTTCGGCACCATCGTCGTAATGTATCACAGCGCCCTCCGCTTCAAGTTGGGATGTTAAGTGTGAATAAGTACGGTCATAACCGGCTACCCATGATCCTTTTTGCAGGAAATAGCGTGCCAGGGCACTCATTCCAATCCCACCAATGCCAATAAAATATACATTTGTTATGCCGTTTTTAGTGTTTATCATGGTATCAGTTTCAATACTTCGTTAGCAATTTGATTGGCAGCTTCGGGTTTGGCAAATTTTTTAATGTTTTTTGCGTACGTATTTTTTCTGTTTTCATCATTCACGAGTTCTATGGCCACATCTGCCAGCTTTTCGATGGCTTCATTATCTTCCACCATCCCGGCCGCATCTTTTTCCGCCAGGGCAAGGGCATTTTTGCGCTGATGGTCTTCTGCCACATTGGGAGAAGGCACCAACACAGACGGTTTTTGCACCAGGCATAATTCCGAGATAGTACCCGCTCCGGCACGTGAAATCACAACATCAGCCACAGAAAAAGCATAATCCATTTTGTAAATAAATTCAAACGCTTTCACATGTTTATCACCGTGATCAATGGCTTCTTCAGCTATCTTTGTCCCATATTTGCCAAATTGCCACAACACTTGTATGCCTGCATTTTGAAATTTTTTGTGGCTTTCAGCCATGGCAAGGTTAATGGTTTTTGCACCCAAACTACCCCCGACAACAAGCAAAACCGGTTTTTCAGGGTCAAGGCCAAAATATTCGATGGCCTCAGGCGCTTTGGGTTTTATTCTTGTGATGTCCTGGCGTACAGGATTTCCCGTAAAAACAATTTTTTCTTTTGGAAACCATTTCTCCAGGCCATCGTAAGCCACGCATATGGTTTGTACAGATTTTGCCAGTAATTTATTGGTAATGCCGGGGAAAGAATTCTGTTCCTGTATCAGGCAGGGAATTCCTTTACGTGATGCTTTCCGCAACACCGGCCCGCTGGCATACCCTCCAACACCAACAACTACATCAGGAGAAAAATCACGAATGATTTTACCGGCTTTATTCAGGCTCTGAACCAATTTCCATACAAAACTGAACATCTTTAGTGATAATTTTCTTTGCATCCCCATCACAGGTAACCCAATGATTTTGTATCCCGCTTCGGGTACTTTTTGCATCTCCATGCGTCCCAATGCCCCTACAAATAGTATGTCAGTACCGGGATGCTTTTCTTTTATGGCATTGGCAATGCTAATGGCCGGGTAAATATGTCCACCCGTACCTCCGCCGCTTATGATAATTTTATGCTTCATCGTTTTCCCCGTTTAATTCATTATCGGTTTGAGCATTGAGTTCATGTTTTACTTCTTCTTCCTGTATCGTGCGGCTAACGGATAAAATCAACCCGAAAGCGGCCCCTATAAACACCATTGAAGTTCCTCCCATGCTAATAAATGGCAGCGTTTGTCCTGTCACCGGCAGTAGATTTACAGCCACAAGCATATTCACAAATGCCTGCATCACCAGCAAAACAGTCAATCCTGCCACCATTAAGGCAGAAAAACTGCCTTTGCATTTTTTGACAATTTTAAGCGACCGGTTAAAGAATATGAGGTACAGCAATGGAATAATTAAGCCGCCAAGAATAATACCATATTCTTCAACGATGATGGCAAATATAAAGTCGGAATAGGGATGTGGTAAAATATTACGCTGAATGGATTGTCCCGGGCCATTCGGAATAATGCCTCCCGATGCAATGGCTATGCGTGCATGGTCGGCTTGAAAATTACTTTCCTCATCGCCTGATGCAAAATTTTCAATGCGGGCTTTCCATGTTTCAACACGGCTGTTATTGGGAATTAACAAGGCAATGCCGATAAAAATACAGCCTGCTGCCAGCGCAATACCAATGAGTCCGAAAATGTACTTCCACTGTACCCTCGCAATAAACATCATTATAAGGGATGATGCAAAAATGATTATTGCGGTGGAAAAATCGGCAGGAAATATCAATGCCGAAATAATGAGTACCGGCATCATGATGATTGTAAAGGCAGATTTAAAATTTGTAATCTCATGCCTTCGCTTTGACAAGCGCCTGGCAAGAAAAACAATCAACACAATTTTGGCAAAATCCGAGGTTTGAAAAGTCAGGCCACCCGGCAGTTTAAGCCATCTGCTAGCCTCATTTAAATTCATCCCTATCAACAAAGTCAGCAACAACAATACAATTGAAACGTAAAAGAAAAATTTTGACAATTTACTAAAATATACGTAGGGTATCTTATGTATCAAAAAGATCACCAAGAATGCAAAACCCATTTGCACCACATGCCTGACAAGATAATAAGTTGTGTTGCCTCCCTGAAATTTATAGGCCAGCATGCCGGATGCACTGTACACCGAAAGAATGGAGAATATGGAAAGCACGAGTAAAATGATCCAGATCACCCGGTCGCCTTTAAAATATGTACTCAGTGACTTCATATTACCTTGGCCAATTCAAATAATTGAATGATAAATTTAAAATTTTGTATTTTAAAAATCGCTGCATAATTGTTTTTCAAATCAACCGACATTTAAAATATCGCGATTACTTTTTATAACGCCCTTACTTCAGCTTTAAACTGATTGCCACGGTCTTCGTAATTATCAAAGAGGTCAAAACTAGCGCATGCAGGGCTTAACAATACTGCATCTCCGTCTTTTGACAGGTAATATGCAGCTGTAACCGCATCTTTCATGTTGCCGGCATCCACAATTTTATCGACCATTTTGCCAAAAGCATCGTGAATTTTCTGATTGTCTTCACCAAGGCACACAATGGCTTTGACCTTGTCCTTTACAAGCTGTTCCATTTGCTTGTAATCGTTGCCTTTGTCTATACCGCCGACAATCCAAACAGTTTTTTTTGTCATGCTTTCGAGCGCATACCAGGCAGAGTTTACATTGGTGGCCTTTGAATCGTTGATAAATTCAATGCCGTGTACTTTAATCACGGGTTCAAGCCGGTGTTCTACATTTTTAAAATCCATCAGGCTTGCTCTGATGTTTTCTTTCTTAATGTTTAGAACATTAGCAATTGCACCTGCAGCCATTGAATTGTATGTGTTGTGGCTGCCAAGTAGAGATACATGTTGTACTGACATATTAAATGGGGTTTTAATGTTAAACGTTAGATTGTTATTATTGAGATAAACAGAAGGTTTATCGAGTTTTTTTCTGATGCTGAAAGGGATTTTCCGGGCTTTAATGCTGCGCATCCCTAATTCTTTTTCTATCACAGGGTCATCCGCCGAATAAATGAACACATCGTTTTCATCCTGATTTTGGAGTATCCTGAATTTTGCATTGATGTACTTGTTGAAATCAAAGTCATAACGGTCAAGGTGATCAGGTGTGATGTTCAACAGTACAGCAATGTGGGCTTTAAACTCATACATATTATCCAGTTGAAAACTGCTTAATTCTATCACATAATAATCGTGTTCCTTTGTGGCTACCTGATACGCAAGGCTGTTACCAACATTTCCTGCAAGCCCCACATCAAGGCCGGCATGCTTTAATATGTGATAAGCCCAAAGCGTGGTAGTGGTTTTGCCATTGCTTCCCGTAATGCAAATCATTTTTCCATCTGTGTACCGGGCGGCAAATTCAATTTCGGAAACAACAGGAATACGTTTATCCAGCGCCTTTTTAATGATAGGAACAGCGGGTGAGACACCAGGGCTTTTAATGATTTCATCTGCGTTTAATACGTCTTGTTCCGAATGCCCGTTTTCTTCAAAGCGAATGTGTTGTTTTTCAAGTTTAGATTTAAATTTTATATCAATGGCATTGTTGTCAGAAACAAGCACATCAAAGCCTTTGGTTTTAGCAAGCACTGCTGCACCAAAACCACTTTCACCTGCACCTATGACAACAATTTTTTTCATTCTTATCTGATTTTAAGCGTTACAATAGTAAATACGGCCAATAAAATTCCCACAATCCAGAACCTGGTAACAATTTTAGCTTCAGGAAAACCTTTTTTCTGATAATGATGATGTAAAGGAGCCATCCGGTAAATTCGCCGTCCTTCTCCGAAACGTTTTTTCGTGTATTTAAACCAGGTAACTTGTAACAAAACACTTAAGCTTTCCATGAGAAAAACACCGCACAGAACGGGGATCAAAAGTTCTTTCCTGATGATGATGGCAAAAACTGCAATGATACCGCCAATGGTTAAACTGCCGGTATCGCCCATAAATACCTGTGCTGGATATGAGTTATACCACAAAAAGCCAATGGTTGCCCCGATAAAGGCACTCATAAAAATCACGAGTTCACCTGAATCTGGGATATACATAATATTGAGATAATCCGCAGCGATGAAGTTACCGGACACATAGGCCAACACCCCCAGCGTGGCACCTACAATGGCAGAACTTCCTGTAGCAAGGCCATCCAAACCATCCGTTAAATTGGCTCCGTTTGACACGGCTGTGACAATCAAAATCACGACAATCACAAATATAATCCACACCCATGGCCCAGGTGAATTAACAAACCACAACAGGGATTTGTAATCAAATTCGTTGTTTTTAGTGAAGGGAATGGTTGTGATGGTGGATTTATGGTCAATGTATTCAACTTTTTTCTCTCCGTCGAATTCCTGAATGTTAACATTTTCACTTTGCAGCATCTGCGGTGTCACATCCTGAACCCTGTCTCTTATAACAACCGTATCTGAAAAATAAAGTGTCCCTCCAACTATGATACCAAGCACCACCTGACCAAGAATTTTAAATTTTCCGGCTAAACCGTCTTTGTTCTTTTTGAATATTTTGATGTAATCATCAACAAAACCGATAAATCCAAGCCATAAGGTGGTGACAATCATCAGAATGATATATACATTGTCGAGGCGGGCAAACAATAAGGTAGGCACAATGATGGAAAAAATGATGATCAGTCCACCCATTGAGGGGGTCCCCTTTTTCTGGAGTTGCCCTTCAAGGCCAAGGTCTCTTATGGTTTCCCCAATTTGAGCCTTTTGCAATAAATTGATTATCCGTTTACCAAAAATCATGGAAACAACCAGCGACGTAATTACCGCAAGCCCTGACCGGAACGATATGTATTCAAACATACCTGCCCCCGGGACATCTAATTCATTAAGGTAATTAAAAAGATAATATAGCATAACTACATGTTTATCAGTTCATAAATCACTTCACGATCATCAAAATGGTGTTTAACACCCTTGATTTCCTGGTAGGTTTCATGGCCTTTGCCTGCGACAAGTATCAAATCCCCTTCCTCAGCCAGGTTCCAGGCTATTTTAATGGCTTCTTTCCTGTCAGGAATTTTTAAGGTATGTGCCAGTTTATGCTGAGGCACTCCTGATTCAACATCATCAATAATGCTTTCAGGTTTTTCGCTTCTGGGGTTATCTGATGTAATGATGATTTTATTGCAATACAATGCAGCAATTCTTCCCATCTCGGGGCGTTTTTTCGGATCCCTGTCGCCTCCGGCACCACAAACGCAAATCAACTTAGTTCCTTCCTTTTTAAAATCAAACAAAGTGGTCAATACATTTTCAAGGGCATCCGGTGTATGGGCATAATCCACGACAGCGGTTTTTCCATCGTCAGAGCGAATGGTTTCCAGTCGTCCTTCAACAGGAGTCAATTCCGACAAGGCCTTTAATACATCAACCTGAGGCAAACCCAAAATATCTGCTGCAGCATAAACAGCCAGCATGTTACAGGCATTGTATTCCCCGATAACGGGTGTCCATATTTCATTGCCGTTGATGAAAAGTTGCATGCCGTCAAAATGCTTTTCACCAATACTAAGCCGGTAATCAGCCATGGTTTTCAATGCAAATGTTTTTTTAGCGGCTTTGCTGTTTTGCACCATGACAGAAGCATGTTTGTCATCGGTGTTAACAAGGGCAAATGCGTTCTTATCAAGCTTGTCAAAAAAGCGCTTTTTGGCCTGCACATAGGATGCAAATGTTTTGTGATAATCAAGGTGGTCATGGGTGATGTTGGTAAAAACTGCCACATCAAAATTCAACCCGTCAATTCTTTTTTGCCAGATGGCATGCGAGCTCACCTCCATAAAACAAAATTCACAGCCTTCATTGACCATTTCGGCCATCAGCCGGTTAATTTGAACCGGATCCGGCGTGGTGTGGGTTGCCTCAACTTCACTGGTATGTATATAATTCCTTATGGTTGATAAAAGGCCGGCCTTGTAGCCCATGTTTTCCACCAGCTTATACAACATGGTTGCTGTGGTGGTTTTTCCATTGGTGCCGGTGATGCCTGCCAATTTCAATTCACGTGAGGGATTGCCATAAAATTCGGAAGCCAGGTATGATAAAGCAACAGCAGAATCTTTTACCTGAATATACCCAGCGCTTTCGTTTTTGACACGGGGTAGTTTCTCACACACAATCAATTTTGCGCCTTTTTCCACTGCCTGCGGAATGAATGCATGCCCATCTACAGTTGTGCCCTGGACAGCAACAAATACAGCATCACCACTGATTTTCCTGCTGTCAAAACACAGGTTATCAAACCGAAAGCAATCTCCTTTGATGCTTTTTACGACATCAAGAATTTTTTCAATATGTTTGATATCAAGTGTTTTCATGACGCTAAATGAATTTCAATGTATTGTCCTTGTTTAGATGAGCTGAATGCTTCGGGATATTGCCTTACAACCATTCCTCTTCCTTGCACCCTGACATTAAATCCACGCTCTTCGAGTACTTTAATAGCATCACTCAGCCCCATTCCGATGACATTCGGAACGACACCTTTTTGATTGTAATCCCTGATGTAATACATTATTTTACCATCTTTTCTTTCGGGATATACCCATTGACAATCTCTCATGTTTCTGTTGTCACGTGGTAATTCCAAAGCATCAAGGGAATGGTTCAATTTTTTTCTGTCGGAGATTTTAACATCCGGCAATAAAGCCTGGGTGTTTTCCAGCATTGGTTTAGGGTGGAGATCAGGATCAATGGCATATATCCTGTCGGCAATTTCACGGAATACAGGGCCAGCCACAATGTTTCCATAGTACCCGTATCTATTGGGATCATGAATAACCACAATGCATGCGTATTTCGGATTATCAGCCGGAAAATATCCCACAAACGAAGCCTGATAATACTGTTTTTTATTTGACTGTCCGTAATTGACCTGGGCTGTTCCTGTTTTACCTGCAATGGAATAATTGTCGCTTTTCAGGTTTGTAGCGGTCCCGTTTTCTACTACCCCTTCCAGCATTTCCCTGACCTGCTTCAGGGTGGTTTGAGAACAAATGGAAGGGTTTAATACCTCAACGGGGTTTTTCTTCACCACTTTTCCCCGGTAGTTTAACGATTCCACAAAACGGGGTTTTAATTTTTTACCCCCGTTGGCAATGGCATTATAGAAAGCCAGTATTTGGAGTGGGGTGATCTCTATCTCGTAACCAATAGACATTTGTGGCAATGATAATCCCGACCATTTATCTTCACCCGGATAGCGTATCATAGGATCTGCTTCGCCGTGGATACACACCCCCAAAGGCTCATTTAAACCCATTTTATACAGCCGGTCAACAAATCGCTCAGGCCTAAAATTGTAATGTTTAAAAATTACTTTGGATATTCCAATGTTGGAGGATTTCATCAGCGCTTCAGCAAACGTAATGGTACCAAAGCCCTCTTTATGCGTATCTTCCATACGGTGATCGTAATAATAAAAAACACCATTTCCGGTATTGATGCTGTCATCCGGCTGGATAACATTATCTTCAAGGGCCACAATTACCGATGCAAGTTTAAATGTTGATCCCGGGTCGGTAGCTTCACCTACAGCATAATTAAAGGCCTCAATGTAATTATCGTGTTTATTTTTCTTGAGATTGGCAATGGCAAGTACATTTCCTGTCTCCACCTCCATAACCACAGCAGAACCATGATCCGCATCATGAAACCTTAATCGCCTTTCCAGGGCTGTTTCTGCAACATCCTGTATTTTGACATCAAGGGTAGTAACCAAATCAAAGCCATCCTGAGGTTCTATTTCATTTCCGTTGTTAACAGGCATCCATAAATTGCCGGCCACTTTTTGTTTAACGGCAAAACCTTCTACCCCTCTTAATTCTTTATCAAAAGCACCTTCAAGACCAACCCCTTTACGTCCGTTTTTCCGCATGGTTCCAATTGTTCTGCGTGCAAGTATTCCATAAGGATGTTCTCGCTCATTGTGGCGGAAATAGACAAAACCTCCCTTAAAACGCCCTCTCCTGAATACCGGACATTGCTTTAGTTTTTTTAATTGTTCGTAGGATGCATTATAGCTTAATCTGACATATCGATCTCCCTTGTCACGTCCCTGCCTCAGAAGATGATCGTAATAACCCACCTGTGCACCCAGAATGTTTGATAAACAAATAGAAAGGGAGTCGATTTTTTCAGTAAACAGCTTATCTGTTATGGCCTGACAACTTGGGTCCCATCCAACCTCATAGTATGGAACAGAAGTAGCTAATACCATACCATTCCTGCTCAGTATATCGCCCCTGAAAGGATCAATAACACTTTCGTGGATGACCTGCTTGCTGAGCGCTTCTATTTCTTCTTCATTGGTGAAAATCTGAAGCGCAATCAATTTACCCACAACGAGTAAGCCAATTAAAAGCATAAAAGCATAAATGAGCTTTACACGCACCAGGATATGTTTCTTTTCAGTTTTCATTAGTCAAGATCATACACAATTTTCACAGGGGGTTCTTCAGCATACTGCAAATCTGACCCCTGTTGTTTCAACATATTCAGCACTTCCTGCTGCCTTGATTTATGCATTAATTCAGACTGCACAGATATTTTTTCACTTCGGAGTTCACGGATTTCTTTTCGTGTTTCTTCAGTCAACACAAATACCTTTTCAGCATGGTACCTGTTGGTGATGTATATTAATCCCAGCAAGGTCAGGAAAATGATAAAAGGCAACTGCTTAATCACATTTTCCCTGGTAAGAAGGCTCCCATCCAACACCCCCTGAAAATTTCTTCTGAAATTGTTGTTGTGTTTTTCAGCTTTTTTATGTCCCTTTTTCTTACTCATGTGTTTTCATTTCTGCAATCCGCATTTTAACACTCCTGGCACGTGGATTTTTTTCTATTTCCTTATCGTCTGCCTGTAAGGGTTTTTTCGTTATTGCCTTTACCGGATTGATGACATTTCCAAAAAAGTCTTTCTCAATTTTCCCATGTGTATTCCCGGCACGTATGAAATTTTTTACCAATCTGTCTTCAAGGGAGTGATATGATAATATCACCAACCTGCCACCGGGCCTTAACACTTCAGGCACAATTGACAGAAAAACTTCTAAGGCTTTGAGCTCCTGATTGACTTCTATCCTTAGCGCCTGAAATACCCTGGCAAAATATTTATGAGCGGTGTGCTTATTCACCATAGGACTAAGCAGGTTTTTCAAATCATCGGTCGTTTTTATTTCATCCAATTTCCTTGCATCCACTATCCTTTTGGCAATTTGCCCTGCATTTTTCAATTCACCGTAATCACGGAATATCCGGATGAGGTTACCTTCATCGTAATTGTTTATTATATCTTTTGCTTTTACAGCATCATCAGGGTTCATCCGCATGTCCAGGTCAGCATCAAAACGAAAACTGAATCCACGCTCTTTTTTGTCAATTTGCCAGGAAGATATACCCAGATCAGCGATGATGCCGTCAAAAAAATCAATCTGATAATACCTCATAAACTGCCTGATGTACCTGAAATTGGCGTGTACAGCAATGATGTTTTTGGAATCAGGGATGTTTTTCAATGCATCTTTATCCTGATCAAAAACCATCAAGGTTCCGCTTTCAAGCTGTGATAATATTTGCTCACTATGTCCCCCGCCTCCAAATGTAAGATCTGCATACACCCCATTTGGTTTTACATTCAAAGCATCCACTGCTTTTTTCAATAATACAGGAACATGGTAGCTCATTCTTCAATTACCGGATTATCAGATTGTCCTAAAATATTTTCAGCCAGAGAACCAAAATCATCATCAGTGCCCATGTTTTTCCATACCTCATTGGGCCATATCTCAATTTTTGTATCAAGGCCTGCAAACACGAGCTCCTTTTTTGCATTGATTTTGGTAATAAGTCGTTTGGGGATAAGCAACCGGTTGTTTGTGTCCGGATACAGTTCAGCCGTACCACTGTAAAATTGGCGTATAAAACGGCTGTGTTCCCTGTTGTAGGGATTCAATTTTTGCTGCAATATTTTATTTTGCCTTTCCCACTCATGCATCGGATACAATACCAGGCAAGGCTCAAAGATGTCTTCTTTGATAACAAATCCTTCCTGCTCTCGTCCACCAAGCTGTCGTTTCAAAGCAGAAGGAAAAAGTACACGCCCTGCACTGTCCAGTTTTACTATGTGTTCACCAATAAACATGCGTTACTATTTTCATTTTCAAAATTCAAAAGGTAAAAATAATAATAATTTCCCAATTTCTACCATAATCTTCCATATTTTCCCATTTTGTTGATAACTTTTTTCATTATCCCAGGCTTTGCCTTTCTGCAAAATCATTCAGATGCGTTGGAAAAACAGAAATAATAGTGCATATATGGGGGTTTCAGAAGATTTTATTAATTTTGGATTGAAAAAATCATCCATAAAAGACACCGAAGAAAAATGGGAAACGACGACAGCGGGAATGACATATTGCAGATTGATCTTGATCAAATTGTGAGGAACAAATCAGGGAAGCGAAAGTTACCTAAGTTTGTGGTCAATATTTTAAAACGTATTGTTCATCAGGATGAGATAAATGGATTTTTACGCCGTCATCATGATAAAAAAGGGCTGGCCTGGTCCAGGGCGTTTCTTGATGAATTTAACATAAAAATCAAGACCTATGGCGAAGAAAACATACCCGAAAAGGGAAGGTTTATCTTTGCAGCCAATCACCCCCTGGGGGGGACAGAAAGCCATGTTTTTATGGTAGTTGTAGGCCGGCATTTCGATAATATAAAAGTACCGGTAAATGATTTGCTGATGTATCTCAAGCCCATGGAGTCAATATTCATACCGTTAAATAAATTCGGTGGACAAACTAAAGAAAACATCAAATTACTAAACGATACGTTTGCATCAGACGCGCAGATTTTAATCTTTCCTTCAGGTTTGGCATCGCGGAAGATCAAAGGAAAAATTAAAGACCCGGAATGGAAAAAAACCTTCATCACCAAAGCGATTCAATACAAAAGAGATATTATCCCGGTGTATATCGAAGGCAGAAATTCCAATTTCTTTTATAATCTTGCCAAACTGCGAAAATTTTTGCGGATAAAGTTCAATATTGAAATGATGTTTTTACCCAACGAACTTTTTAAACAAAGGGGCAGGACAATTTGTTTACATTTTGGCAAACCTATATCTTACAAGGAGTTTGATAACACAAAAACGCATAAGGAATGGGCTGTTTATGTCAGAAATAAAGTATATGCGATGGGTGACTGACATTTGAAAATTATTTATAACTTTGCTTAAATTTTTAAAAGGCTATATATCATTCATGGAAAAAATAATACCGCCGATTGAAAGGCATTTGCTTGAAAAAGAACTTACGACGGATAAATTTCTCAGGAAGTCCAATTTTGGAAATTCTGAAATTTATGTTTTCACACATAAAGATGGCCCGATGTTACTGCGGGAAATCGGCAGGCTCCGTGAGTTGACTTTCAGAGAAGCTGGTGGTGGAACAGGCAAATCTTTGGATATTGACAAATTTGATATTTCCGATACGCCTTATCAACAGTTGATAGTCTGGGACCCTGAAGACAAGGAAATCGTGGGGGCTTACCGTTACATTTGTGGTAAAGACGTTTTGGATAATGTTGATGAAAAAATGGCCACCAAGCGTTTATTCAAATTTTCCACTACATTCATCGAAGAATACCTGCCTTATACCATTGAATTGGGAAGGTCTATAGTACAACCAAAGTACCAGTTCGCCAACAACAGGAAAAAAGGGCTGTTTGCATTGGATAATTTATGGGATGGACTTGGTGCGCTGGTGGTAAATTACCCGGACATGAAATATTTCTTTGGTAAAATAACGATGTATAAACATTTTGATCAGCAGGCCCGGGATTTATTATTAACGTTTATCAACCTGTATTTTCCCAACAAGGACAAACTGGTTGAAGCCATCGATCCAATCCGTATAGATATGGATAAATACAACGAGGTATTTGACGGAAACAATTACAAGAAAGATTACGCCACCCTGAGTAAAAAAGTGCGTTCACTCGGGGAAAACATCCCGCCATTGTTTAATGCATACATGAACCTTTCGCCCAGCATGCAAAATTTTGGCACCGTGGAAAACCCCCATTTTGGCGGGGTTGAAGAAACCGGTATCATCATAAACATCAAGGATATTTATGAAAGCAAACGCAAAAGGCACATGAAATCATCTTAAATTGCCAGGTTGTTTTCACTTACCTCATAAATACACATTTAAAAATCAGGTATTTTCATTTTATTTTCATAAATTCGTCATCATTAAAATAAAACATATTAATATCATGTTTTATCATTATATAATGTAATGGAAACACAATGCGCTTATTCGGAAATTTAGAAAAGCCGGGTGTTTTATTTCAACAACAATGGTGAAAAAGAAACGGACATATTTGATGCTTATTTTCCTGTTTTCCTGCCTGGTAACTTACGGGCAAAACCTGATTCCCAATGCCGGATTTGAAGGCGGGTGGGTTTGCCCTGATGATTTCACGCGGGAACCGGTAAAAGAGCTGATTCCGCATTGGCTCAATCCCAATAAAGGCACCCCTGATTATTTTCATTCGTGCAGTGACAGCATGGCGGGCGTGCCTGATAATTTTGCAGGAAATATGCCTGCCTGCGAGGGAGATGCATACATAGGGCTTATACTCCGGGAAGTGTTTATCGACAGCGTATCGCCACGAAAAGTATCGCGCGAATACATTACCGTTGAATTGAGCCAACCCCTCGATTTCAGAAAATTGTATTGCTTTAAATTGTATTATGCACTGGCCGACCGTTCAAGTTATGCCGTGGATGCACTCGGCATTAGTTTTACACGGGAAAAATTAAAATCATGGGACGCCGGGCTACTGGATGCTGAACCACTGGTTTTTAACATGCCGGGGCACATCATGGAAAACAAAAACAAGTGGCATGAACTCTGTGGCGTTTTCAGGGCCAGGGGGAGAGAAAGGTTTCTAACCATCGGAAATTTTTGTCCAAACGTAAAAACGCATTATTACGAAGCCACCGACAGCCTGGCTGATTCAAGCTTTGTGTATGCCTATTATTACATTGACGATATCAAATTATACGAAATAGAAAATCCTTTTGAGTGTGGATGCCAGGATAAACTTTCACAGGGATACGACTGGCTGGATGAAAATTCCCTGAGCTTTACCGAAGCGTATAACAATTACCGGAAACAGTTGGAGCATGAAGAAATGCTTGCTTCAGCAAATGGCGATGGCAAAAAGGTTGATCCGGAACTGTATAATATATCCGGCAAGGATAATCTTATCGACTACAACGAAAAAGGGGAGCATGATTTAAGTTCAACAGCAAAAGGCAATAACAAGGATAAACAATCACAATCAAACGGACAAGATGGCACTGCAGGGAATTCAAATGGAACAAAGGATGATGCAACGGATTCTGAAAAAGGCACGGCAGATGATAACGGAAAAGAAACACAGGGGGAAAAAGGGAGTGAAAAACAAGGCAGTGCTTCAGAAAACAACCAGGGGAGCGATAAAGGTTCTGACGGGTCTGATGAAAATGCAGCCAACAATACCGGTAAGGATACAAATGGCAAAAATTCTGATGGTGACATGTCAACTGACAAACATGACGTTCAAGCCAACCGGCTGGATGATTATGAGAGCATATCAGGCCAAATACGCAAAGGTGGGTTGAATGAAAATGAAGAAGCATTGATTGAAAGCCTGAAGAATGCTACTACCGGATTTTCAATGGAATTGCCTAAAATATATTTTGCCTTTAACCAATCCGAATTGCTGCCATCGTCGTACCCGGCACTGGAAAAATTGTCACAGCTTCTTAAAACACAAAAAGGCCTGGAAATAGAAATCCGTGGCCACACTGACAACATTGGCAGCAACTGGTACAACAAGCGATTAAGCGTTGATCGCGCAGAAGCTGTTTATCAGTTTTTGATTGAATCGGGCATTGATGAATCCAGGCTGAAATACCGTGGTTTTGGCAATAAAGAGCCGGTTGCAGATAACGATACAGAAGAAGGCAGGCAGCTTAACAGGCGGGTGGAGATTATGGTGGTCGGTAATCGGTGATCGGTGATCGGTCCGTCTTCACTAGGTTGCGCCGGATAAATTCACGGTGATCGGTGGTCGGTAATCGGTAAGCGGTAATCGGTGGGCGGTGGGCGGTGGTTGGTACGTGATGATGAGTGAGATATTAATTTAAAAATGTAAAACATATGGCTTACGTTAAAAGTTTCAGAGAATTAGAAGTTTACAAACTGGCGAGACAACTGGCTAAAGAAATTTTTGATATTACAAAAAGTTTTCCGAAAGAAGAGATTTTCTCCCTGACAAGCCAGATAAGAAAATCATCAAGGTCTGTAGGGGCACAAATAGCAGAAGCATGGGGGAAACGCCGGTATATTAGACATTTTGAAAGTAAATTAACGGATGCAGATGGTGAACAACTGGAAACACAACATTGGATTGAAACATCACTGGATCACAATTATATCACAGAATTTACAGCTCAAGACCTGATTAGACGTTATGAAACCCTTGGTAAACAATTGGGCTCTATGATTGATAAATCTGATTCTTTTTGCGCGAGACGGTGATCGGTGGGCGGTGGGCGGTAAGCGGTGGGCGGTAATCGGTAATCGGTGATCGGTGATCGGTGGGCGGTAAGCGGTGGGCGGTGGTTGGTAATCGGTGGTCGGTAATCGGTGATCGGTGATCGGTCCGTCTTCACTAGGTTGGGCCGGATGAATTCACGGTGGGCGATGGTCTTTTAGATTTCAAAATGATAACATAAGCCCATTGTGAGAATCATGTATCTTCCGTTTATTCCCTTCTGTTCATTCAGTTCTCCCATATCAAAATTTCTGCTTTGGTGAAAATGCAAATTGAACGTACAATCAAGCTTAACAGAGAGTTCATTATTTATCTGATAATATGGAGTGAGACCTCCTCCAATGCAGATCATCTCATCAATACCATCGAAAAGCCGGGATGGTTTTGGGTCAACCAGTCCTCTTTGCTGCCACATTCCGCTAAAACCCAGGCCGGCATGGGCATTTACGCCAATTTTATTCTGCAAAATATCAACATCTGCTAATTTAAGGACATCAGCCACCCCATGGGCAAAAAACATAAGGTAATGCGTCTCAGGGTTGTAATCAATATCAATAAGATTGTACTGGACACCCGCCATGACACCAAATTTATCATCCAGCATTTTTTGGCCATTGATTTGCAATACCCCCGGTTCATAAATCTCAGGGCTTTGATGATCGCCCATCGGCGATAGTCCGGCATTGAAACCGGCATTGAAACCAACAGACCAGGTATTCTCAGGAGCGTCCTGAGCATATCCGCAAAGGCCCAGTAAAAAGACAAAAATAAACATTTGTATTTTTTTCATCATAACATTCTTCGTTAAAACTGTAAATATAAAGATTGCACAATACAATACCAATTATATTTGTAAAACGAGATACATTTCTCCACCATTCTATGCCATATATAGAGCCACCATTTCATCCTTTAGCTGAATGCCTGATTTTTTCATCATATAGCATGGATGTACTAAAGTTTTTTTTAATTTTATGCTGATTTAACATACACCATGGCTATGAAAAAAATACTGGTCACCGGCGGCGCCGGGTTTATTGGTTCACACTTGTGTGAGCGTTTGCTCAACGAAGGCAATGAAGTCATCTGCCTTGACAACTATTTTACAGGCTCAAAACAAAACATCATTCATTTGATGGATAACCCGTATTTTGAACTGGTACGTCATGACATCACGATGCCCTATTTTATAGAAGTGGATGAAATTTACAATTTGGCCTGTCCTGCATCTCCGATACATTATCAGTACAACCCAATAAAAACCGTTAAAACCTCGGTTATGGGTGCCATCCATATGCTGGGGCTGGCAAAACGCATCAAAGCAAAAGTGCTTCAGGCTTCTACCAGCGAAGTTTATGGCGATCCACAGGTACATCCACAACCCGAGGATTACTGGGGGCATGTCAACCCGATTGGCTCCCGATCGTGTTATGATGAGGGAAAACGTTGTGCTGAAACTTTATTTTACGACTACCACAAGCAAAACAAGGTCAAGATAAAAATTGCCAGGATTTTCAATACCTACGGGCCTAACATGGATCCCGATGACGGCAGGGTAATTTCAAACTTCATCGTGCAGGCACTCCGTGGCGAAGACATTACCATTTATGGTTCCGGCAAACAAACACGCAGTTTTCAGTATGTGGATGATTTGATTGAGGGAATGATGCGCCTGATGGATACAGGTAAAGAGGTTACAGGTCCGGTAAACCTTGGCAATCCACATGAATTTACCATGCTTGAATTGGCAGAAACGGTGTTAACACTTACCAATTCAAAATCAAAGATAACTTACCATCCCTTGCCTGAGGATGACCCGATACAGCGTCAACCCGATATCAGCCTGGCAAAAGCAAAGCTCAACAACTGGGAGCCGGAGGTACAGCTTGAAGACGGGTTAAAACAAACCATTGATTATTTCAAAAACACACTGAAATTATGAAAGGAATTATATTGGCAGGAGGGGCCGGCACAAGGCTTCATCCCATCACACGAAGCATATCAAAACAAATCATCCCGGTGTATGATAAGCCGATGATTTATTACCCGTTATCGGTGTTGATGCTGGCAGGCATCAGGGAAATTCTTATCATTTCCACCCCGCATGATTTACCACTGTACAAAAATCTTTTCGGTGATGGTAAACAACTGGGCCTTGATATTTCATACGCCGAGCAACCATCTCCCGATGGCATTGCACAGGCATTCCTGATAGGTGAAAAATTCATTGGCGGAGATGAAGTATGCATGGTACTTGGCGACAATATTTTTTATGGCCACGGCCTGGGAGGCACTTTGCTTGATTCGGCCAAACTTACGGACGGGGCTATCGTATTCGGGTATTACGTGAATGACCCTCAACGGTACGGTGTGGTTGAGTTTAATAAATCAGGCAAAGCGGTTTCCATTGAAGAAAAACCTAAAAAGCCAAAATCCAGTTATGCGGTAACGGGGCTGTATTTCTACGACAATACGGTGGTAGAAAAAGCAAAAAAGCTCACACCATCCGCGCGCGGGGAGTTGGAAATCACCGACCTCAACAAAATGTATCTTCATGAAAACAAACTCAGGGTAGAATTGCTCAGCCGGGGAGTAGCATGGCTTGATACCGGCACGCCGGATTCACTGTTGCAGGCATCCAATTTTATTGCCACACTGGAAAACCGGCAGGGATTAAAAGCATCCTGCATTGAGGAAATTGCTTTCAAGCGCGGCTTCATCAACAAAAGTCAATTGCTTGAACTGGCAAAACCACTGATGAAAAACAATTACGGCAAGTACCTGAAACGCATCGCAAACGAAGATATTTATGGAATTCATTAGCACCAAAATACCAGGCCTTTTGATACTGAAACCACGGGTTTTCGGGGACCAGCGGGGTTATTTTTTTGAAAGCTGGCGCGATGAGTGGTCTGATAAGACGGGCATTAAAACAACATTTGTTCAGGACAACGAGTCTTCTTCCCGCTACGGTGTCATCCGTGGGTTGCATTACCAGCACCCGCCGCACCCACAGGCCAAACTGGTACGCGTTATACGTGGCAAAGTGCTGGATGTGGCCGTGGACATCCGCAAACATTCCCCCACCTTCGGAAAACACGTTGCCGTAGAGCTTTCCGAAGATAACCATTGGCAATTTTACATCCCGCACGGGTTTGCGCACGGGTTTGCAGTGCTGTCTGAACAAGCAGTGTTTACCTACAAATGCGATGATTATTATCATCCCGAATGTGAGTCGGGGATTGCGTGGAATGATTCTGACCTGAACATAGACTGGAAAATAAAACCGCAAGATGCCATTGTATCAGAAAAGGACAAAAACAATCCGGCTTTTAATACGGTAAAAGGGGTGAGGTTATAATATCATACCTCAAAACACAAGGTTCTACTGCAACATGATATCCTTATTATTGACCCAAACCACAAAATAGGGATAATCAGCATTCCTGTTTTTAACGGATTTTACTTACACAACCTCCTGGCTATCAACCATAAGCTTCATATTTTTTAACAAATGTAGCAACTAATCCATAATTTTTATCAACAAT